>JAITXR010000233.1 GCA_031284665.1 Paludibacter sp. | reverse complement strand
CAAATATTAGCGAAGCATTTCGCAGGATAAAAAACGCTTTGAGATAATGTGCTAATTAACAATTAAGAAATTGAGAAATGTAGGAATGTAGAAATTAATGTGCCAATTAACAATGTGTCAATAAAGAGCGGAGCAACACAGCCGCAGTCCGCCGTTGTGAACTTTGATTTTCTTGATTAAAGGATTAACAAGATAAGATGTGAAACAGCAGCCGCAATTCGTCATTCTTGGTAAACCAAGCGGCAAGCCGATTAGCGAGTAGTGGATAAAAATTTTTAAATAAAAAGAAATGACGTAAATAAAAAAAATGCCTTTTTGTTTTCTTGTTTATTTATTAAGCGCAAGCACTCTTTTATATGAACAGAAAGGCAATAAGACAATAAGACACGACGAAATACAATGCGTTGATTTTTAACGAATAGCAAAAATACGTCATTCTATTGTATTTCACAAAGCAATAAAAAAAATAATTAATGTAAAATGAAAAGACAATTAAGTGATTAACTTTCAAATTAGGAAGTTCTCCACTCTCAATTCTCCACTAATTAAAAATCAAATAAAACAATGAAAACACTTAAAAACACATTTATTGCGATTTTTTCGGCAACTGTATTTTTTGGCTGTATAAATTCGGCTACAGCGCAAGAAAACGACGTAATTAAATCAGAGCAGAGTCATATTTATGATATTGTAGAACAAATGCCGACTTTCCCCGGTGGCGAAGATTCTCTTGTTACTTTTTTATATAGAAACGTAAAATACCCACAATTTGACCACGGATGCGTTGAAGGACGTGTAATTGTGCGTTTTGTTGTGGATGAAAACGGAGATATAAAAGATACGGAGATATTGCGCAAGTTAGACCCCGCCTTCGACCGCGAGGCGTTACGAGTTATATCGCTAATGCCAAAGTGGACTCCGGGTAAGCAAGATGGCAAAAATGTTGCAGTTTGGTTTACCTTGCCGATAACTTTCAGAATTACCACACAAAGAGACATTCCAATTGAAAACCCTGACACAATGCCGACTTTCCCCGGTGGCGAAGACGGGCTTCTCGCTTTCTTGAGTAAAAATGTTAAATATCCAATCTATGCTCTTGAAAATGGAATACAGGGTGTTGTGAAAGTACGCTTTGTTGTTGAAAAAGATGGCAGTATTCGTCGTGCAAAAATACTACAGTCAATCAGCCCTGAATTAGACGATGAAGCATTCCGGATTATATCACTGATGCCAAATTGGATTCCGGGTAAGCAAAACGGCGAAAATGTTGCGGTTTTATTTACTTTACCTGTAACTTTCAGAATTGCCGGACAAGAAAGTATTCCACTTAAAAAGGCAAAAGTAATGCCTGCTTTCCCGGGAGGCAATGATGAATTTATGGTTTTCTTGAATAAAAATATTAATTACCCTTCCTCTGCAGTTCAAAACAAAACACAGGGGCGAGTTATTGTACGTTTTGTTGTGGATGAAAATGGAAATATAAAAAATCCGGAAATAAAACGTTCATTAAGCCCCGACTGCGACCGTGAGGCATTACGGGCTATATCACTGATGCCAAAATGGATTCCGGGCAAGCAAAATGGCAAAAATGTTGCAGTTTGGTTTACCTTGCCGATAACTTTCAGAATAACCAACTAATGCAAATCAAGAGTCGAAAATTGACTGTGTTTTTGTGCCGTTAGGCACTGAATGTTGGTAGAAAAAGTATTGTCATTACGTTTGCGTGCCGTAGAGCCTGCCCCGACTTGTCGGGGTACGTAACATAAAAAGAAACAAAACCCTAACAGAGTTTCAAACTCTGTTAGGGTTAGTTACAATTAATAATAAAAATAATTTTACACAATTCCCTGTGCCAGCATTGCTTTTGCCACTTTGAGGAAACCAGCCACGTTAGCACCTTTCATATAATTGATATAACCGTCGGTTTGGCGACCGTGGCGAACGCATTGCTCGTGAATGTCGTGCATTATCTGCTGTAATTTAGCATCCACTTCGGCTGCCGACCACGAAAGATGCATTGCATTTTGTGTCATTTCCAAGCCCGAAGTTGCTACTCCACCGGCATTTACGGCTTTACCCGGTCCGTACATTATTTTGTTTTCGATAAACAAATCAATGGCTTCGGGTGTGCAACCCATATTCGAGATTTCGCCCACGCACATCACGCCATTTTCGATTAATTTACGAGCATCATCGCCATTCAGTTCGTTTTGAGTAGCGCAAGGCAAAGCAATATCCACTTTCACTTCCCATGGTCGGCGACCTGCCACAAATACTGCCCCAAACTCTTGAGCATAAGGCGAAACAATATCGTTACAAGTGGCGCGAAGTTCTAACATATAGTCGATTTTTTCGCCCGAAATTCCTTTTTCGTCGTAAATATAACCATCAGGACCGGAAATTGTAACCACTTTAGCACCAAGTTCAGTTGCTTTCAATGCCGCACCCCAAGCTACGTTGCCAAAGCCGGAAATTGCAATAGTTTTTCCTTTAATACTCTGCCCTGCCGTTTCGAGCATTTGATTTACAAAGTACAGACCGCCAAAACCTGTGGCTTCGGGGCGAACAAGCGAGCCTCCAAATTCCATATTTTTTCCTGTCAATACGCCTGTGTTTTCGCGTGCAAGTTTGCGATACATTCCATAGAGATACGCAATTTCGCGCCCTCCAACGCCTATATCGCCCGCAGGCACGTCGGTTTCCGGTCCGATATAACGCCAAAGTTCGAGCATAAATGCCTGACAGAATCGCATCACTTCGGCATCCGATTTTCCTTTTGGATTAAAATCGGAGCCACCTTTTGCGCCTCCCATTGGCAAAGTGGTAAGTGAGTTTTTGAAGATTTGCTCAAAGCCGAGAAATTTCAAAATCGAAGGATTTACCGAAGGGTGAAAGCGTAAACCGCCTTTGTAAGGTCCAATAGCATTGTTAAATTGAATGCGATAACCGAGGTTAACTTGCACATTTCCACGGTCGTCAGTCCACGACACTTTGAAAGTGAAAATACGGTCAGGCTCAACAAGCCGTTCAATAATTTGAGATTTTTCAAATTCCGGATGTTCATTGTAAACGTCCTGAATGGTAACAAGCACTTCGCGAACTGCTTGTAGATACTCGTTTTCGCCCGGATGACGCGCTTCGAGAGTGTTAATAATTTGTTCTATTTTCATAGTTTATAAAATTTAGAAGTTTGTATTTCGAGTACAATAATAATAAAAAAAAATTGTTGAACTGTATAAAAATTGTATAAATTTACTTAAAATGACAAATTACGATTGATGTGCAGTTTACTTTTTGTTATTTTTGCAAAAAAATCACCTGAATATGACACGCATTTTTTTAGTTGGATATATGGGCAGTGGCAAAAGTTTCTTTGGCAAACGCATTGCTGAGCACCTTGGCATTGGATTTTTGGATTTGGATACTGTAATTGAATCAAAATATCGCCAATCGATTTCGGATATTTTCGCACAATTTGGCGAGACACAATTTCGCGAAATAGAACACAAAGCATTGCTCGAAATTGCTGAGTTTGAGGATGTAATAATTGCTACCGGCGGCGGAACTCCGTGTTTTTTCGATAATATGCAAATTATGAATTCTTGTGGTGTTACGATTTATTTCCGCCTTACAGCCGAGCAGTTAAGTTTGCGCCTTGCGAAAACTAAAAGCACAAAACGCCCGTTAATTGCCCACAAAACAGATGCCGAACTTCAACAGTACATTGCAAGCACTTTGGCGGAACGCGAAACGTTTTATTTACAAGCAACTCACATTGTGGATGCAGATGGCAGTAATGTTCAGATAATCAAAGCAATATCCGAAATAATTCCTTAGAATTTTCAGATTTTACATTCCACCTTTCAAATCGTCGAGTTCTATAATTTTGTTTACAATGGCATAAACCGTCAGTCCGGCAGTGCTGTGAATTTCGAGTTTGGTGGTGATATTGCGGCGATGAGTGATTACAGTGTGTGGCGATAGAAACAGCGTTTGGGCTATCTCCTTATTAGTCATTCCTTTAACCAGACAGGCAAGTATTTCTTTTTCGCGTTGACTCAATATTTTGGTGTCGATTGTAATTTCACTTTTTGAAAAAAGATGTAAAATTTTGTCCGAAAGGCTCTCTATTGTGTCAAAAAGCGTAAAGTTTCCGTCAAAATTATTGATAATATTTTCGTCAATCATATTTGTGGTTAACGCCACAATTTTGAGTTTTGCCTGCTCGCTTTCCTGCTTTATTTTATTAATATCAATATTTCCCCAGAAGACCGGATTTACCACTAAAATATCAGGTTTATGAATTTTAATGTAATTTGCAATTTGACCGAAAGCCGTTATTTCAAATGTTTGAACGTGATAACCCGTAATGCGCTTTAGCGCAGAAGCCACTCCGCTGCGCACTATTACCGACGGTTCTGCGATGGCTATTTTCAGTGTAGCATCCATTATTGTGCAATTTGGAGTTTTTGTTCAATTTCGGAAATTACAGGCACAAACAGATAATCCTCCACCACAGTGTGGGTATTCAGTTCTTTTTCGCACATCAGAATATCCGTCAGCACGTCCCAAAGCATATAATTAGTTACTCTTGCGGGATAATATTTGATAATAATATTTTTGAACTCGCTAAGTTTTGATTCCACATCGCCGTGCTGTTCTTCAAACTTGGCAATACGATAATTTTTTGCCGGTTTGCCTTGCAGCAATTTGAGAACATAAGGGAAAACGGTTTCGTCTTCGTAAGCCATATGTTTGCGTACTTCGGCAAAATATTCGTCGAAAAACTTCAAAAACACTACATTATACGGAATATTTTTGTCGGTAGTTTCCACAGCATCTATCAGTTTGAGGCGGATAGAAGGCAGTTTGTAGTCGATAAAATAACTATGTCCGTTTTTCAAATAGTTTATTAACGTTTGTACCGAAATATTTTCCGTTTCTTGAATTTCAAAATTACCTTCAGCCAAAAAATTTACGGCTACTAAAAATGTATTGCAGTCAATTCCGTTTTCAAGGCAGGTTTCTTGAATGTTTTTGTCGCCAAAACCGAGTGTAATTCCAAATCGGCAGACGGTAGAGAGCAACGAAATATCTTCGTTGATAAAGTCGCTCATTAGTGTCTTTTCAGTGTATTTATGTCGTTTAATCATATTAATTTTGTGTTATGTTAATCTCAAAATGACGTTTAACTTTAATTTAATTGGTTAATTATAAGCAATTTGTATCTATAAACTACAAACTCTCTAACAACTGTATTTCAGCCTTATGTATGTTTTCAAAATTGAATTGCTCCAAAATATTATTTTTATAATCGGCAATTTGCTTGTTGCATAAATTCCCGATACTGCCTTGATGCGTGTGCGCAATATTTTTATTGGGCTGAAATTTCCCCTGTTCAATTTCAAGTCCGGTTTGCCTGTAAGCGTCTCGGAAAGGAGTGCCATCAATCACACGCCTGTTTACTTCTTCGACGCTGAAAATCAGGTCGTAACGACTATCATCGAGTATGTGTTCGTTAATTTCAATTTTCACGAGCATTTGTGTTGCAATGCGTAAACACTGTAAAATTTCGTCGAACGCCGGAATGAAAATGTCTTTTGTAATTTGTAAATCGCGAAAATATCCCGAAGGTAAGTTGTTGGTTATAAGCAATAATTGGTTTGGCAGACTTTGAATTTTATTGCATTTTGCGCGAATAAGTTCAAATACATCCGGATTTTTTTTGTGAGGCATAATACTCGACCCCGTTGTATATTCTGCCGGCAAAGTTATAAATGCAAAGTTTTGAGAATTGAACAGACAAGCATCAAAAGCGAGTTTCGATAAAGTGGCTGCCACCGCTGCAAGTGCCATAGTTACAGTACGTTCCATTTTGCCTCTGCCCATTTGTGCGTATATTGAGTTGTAATTCATTGTGTCGAAACCGAGCAGGTCGGTAGTCATTTGCCTGTCGAGCGGGAACGACGAGCCGTAGCCTGCCGCCGAGCCAAGCGGATTGCGATTTACAATTTTCCAAGCGGCAAGCAACATTTGCAAGTCGTCGGCAAGACTTTCGGCGTATGCTCCAAACCACAACCCAAACGACGATGGCATTGCAACTTGTAAATGAGTGTATCCGGGCAAAAGTGCGTGTTTGTATTTTTCGCTTTGAGCAAGCAAAGTTTCGAGAAACACATCGGTAGCAACGACTGTTTTTTCGAGTTCGCAGCGAGCAAAAAGTTTCAGGTCGAGTAGCACTTGGTCGTTACGCGAGCGCCCGCTGTGGATTTTTTTACCCGCCTCGCCAAGTTTCTGAGTCAGCAACAATTCAATTTGCGAATGTACATCTTCCACGCCGCTTTCGATAACAAAATTTCCGTTTTCAATCCTTTGATATATTGCCTTGAGTTCGGATAGCAAAACGTGGAGTTCGGCTTGTGTCAACAGCCCAACTTTACAGAGCATTGTTATATGTGCCATCGAGCCAATCACGTCGAATGGCGCAAGAAAAAGGTCGGTCAGGCGGTCGTTTCCTGTCGTAAATTCTTCGATTGCCAATGTGGTGGAAGTGGATTTTTCCCAAAGTTTTTTCATCTGTTTATTATTTTATAGTAATGAACAAAAAGCAAAGGCGTGCGAAATTATTTTGTTATGAGTGTTTCATTTTGGAGATATGAGACATCGGTAATTTCACATTTTACATTTTGCATTACTTAATGTGTACCTGTTGTTAATATTGTTTTTTTGATTCGCGAAGATACGTAATAATTTCTTCACTGACAATAGTTTCTAATTCTTTATGCCTAAAATCAATTGTTTAAATTTTCTTTATATTAGTTGACGGAATTTGTTTTATTTCCTTAGTAGTATTTTCCAATTCCATAAATCGGTCGAAATCGCTTACAAAAAGGTGGTCTTGAATTACTCGAAATTTTTCCCATTCGGTTTCGGCGTGTTCGCGTGCCACTTCTGCCGAAATTTTTCCTGCATTTTGCAAAAGCGCATTACCATCGGCAACTAAAATTCTGTCCAAATGTCGCGCCCAATCCTGCATTGTCATTGGAATACGGCGTTCTGCCTGCCGTTGCGCAAAGTCCAAATAACCCGAAACAATGAGTTCCAAGCCACGCATTTCCGTTCCCGTCAAGTAATTTTTTGCAATTACCACATCTGATTTTCGGATTTTACCCATAGGCGCAGTTTCCCAAGTTTGCAAACCCATATTTTGCTTTTCGGCATCGGCGCGCTCCACAATAAGTTCGGCTGCCGTGTGCCTGTGAATAGCCCAATGCAACTTGTTTTGCACTTTTTTATAAAAATTTTCGGTAGTTTTTGCCGTTGGGTCGTAATCGAGTGCGGTGGAATAAATATCGGTTATTTTTTGGTAAAAACGGCGTTCCGACAGGCGAATTTCGCGGATTGTTTCGAGTTGCTTTTCAAAATAATCATCAGTAAGCACTGTTCCGCCTTTTTTGAGCCGCTCCACATCCATCGTCCAACCCTGAATGGTGTATTCTTTTACAATGCCGTTTGCCCATTTGCGAAACTGCACCGCCCGCTCGTTGTTCACTTTAAAACCAATGGCGATAATCATTTGAAGATTGTAATGTTCCAATTGGCGTTCAACCTGCCTGTTTCCTTCGGTTTGAACTATTAAGTATTTTTTAATAGTTGCCGAAATATCAAGTTCTCTGTCTTCAAGTATTTTTTTAATATGCTGATTAATATTAGCAATAGTAACATCATAAAGCGTCGCCAGCATCTTTTGCGTAAGCCAGATATTTTCATCTTCGTAGCGCATTTCAATGCTCTGTGGATTGTCGCCCGTAGCCGCCACAAAGGTCAGATACTCGGCAGCCGAACTGCGTATTGTTGGTATGTTCTTGTTTGCCATAATGTTATTTTTTGGTAATTAGCAATCAATTTTATTTTTTCAAAAATTCATATTCATAAACTTTTGATTCTATTTTCTTTGCCAGAATTTTTAATTTATCACGCAGGTTTCCTATTAATTCGGTATATTTTTCGTCTTCGCTGGTGTTGTTCATTTTGCTGTTGTCGTTGCGCCCTTGAAAATATTCGCGAATATCATACAACGAGGCATTTACATTGCAATTTGCTTGTGCGTGGTAATACTTCCATAAAGCACGTCCGGCATCAAAAACATTTTTTGCGTCCATCGAAAATGCGCGTGGCTTGTTTTGGTATTCCACTTGTGGCTCCTCCACCTTGAACATTTGCATTTGCATGGAATAACCACCACCACCGCTGCCCCCACCGGTATTTCTAATCACCACTTCGGATTTTTTATTGTTAATAAAATTAGTCATAAAATTGCTTTCAAACTTATCGCGGGCGTTTACTTCTTTTTCGGTAAATGGGATCCAATTATTTACGCCGTATTTCGATTGAATATTGTTGTTGAAAAGTGTATAGGCGAGGCAATCGTTTTGAAATTCCGCATCGGTTTTCCAACCATCATTTGGATAGAGAAATTGGTCGCGGTCGTTGAGCCAAGTGGCAAGAATTACTTTGCGAACGGATAAGTAAATACAAGTTTCGATTAAATTATCCTTTGTAATATAAGTCCATCTATTTGGGTGTTCCTTTATATTCGTTACTCTAATAAAATTATTATGCTGAAAATCACTCCCATATAATCCAATTGCACCAATATTTTGTGCGCTTTCTATTCTAGTATGATAATTTCTATACCAATCTGTTATAAAAACATTGTCATCGTAAGCATAAAATGTTTTATTGCCAATATTTTCAGCATTTTTGTTAATAATATCACATTCAATTTTTTGGATTTTATTTTTAGAATCTAAATTCCATATCATAAACCCAATTGGAAATTGCCCACTTACATTGTCGAATGTGTCGGCAGGAACAACAAAACCATTAAGAAAATCGACTGTAAAAAAATCAC
This sequence comes from Paludibacter sp., assembly GCA_031284665.1. Taxonomy (GTDB): domain Bacteria; phylum Bacteroidota; class Bacteroidia; order Bacteroidales; family Paludibacteraceae; genus JAITXR01. Next base: position 384 of record JAITXR010000233.1, on the reverse strand, counting down.
GAAATTTTGAAAAATTTGGTCCTTGCACTATTTTTAATTTTGAAAATTGCGCAAGAATAGCAGTAGGAATTTCACCCTTTATTCTTGTGAAAAACTGCGCAAATAATTCTTTTGTTGCTATCCCAATTTTTAGAGAATATTTTTTTTGAGTCGCGGTAAAAGATACTCCTCTTTTGTTAATTCTATCCTTTGCGCTTGTTGCATTCGTTGCTGCTTCCGCATACGGCGGATTAATATAAATTACCAATTTTTTACGTTTTTCGGTGTCGTTGATAATATTTTGCAAACCTTGCGGAAGTTTTGAAAAATCATCATTGAGAAAATCGAATTGAAAAACATGGTCATCCAACATATTTGCGCCGTTTTTTATACGGTCGCGCATCA
>JAITXR010000219.1 GCA_031284665.1 Paludibacter sp. | reverse complement strand
GTAACTCGCTTGCTAACCAACAATCCGCGTAGCGTTACCCGCGCCGATGCAATTATGATTTATGAAACGTTATTTTAAGGGTATGTTTGCCGCCAATGCACTAATAAATCCGTTTTTTGCTTGTACTTGCCTTATTATCAGTTAATTGCGACACCACAAAATCCGTATCTTCGGTATGAATAGCATCGTAAGTTGTATCAATATAGTCAAACAAATTGTTTTCAACAAAGAAGTCAAACGCTTCGCTTGCCGAAATATTTTGCTTTACTCTGTATTTTTCCAACAGCAATAATGTATATTTTTCTTTATTAGTCATTTCATTTACAGTATTACATCTGGCATTTCAAATTTATTGGTAACGAGTTCGTTATCAAACACTTTGTATAAAAATACAGTGCTGAATTGCCACAGGTCGTTTTCCTTTTTTTCGAGCATCGCATAGGTTTTCGACTTCACCAGCATTTCGGTGGCTTTGTGGAAATCAATGTTTTTTATTTCCATTATTTTTTCCACCAAACTTTGCGTTATAATCCAAAGCAACAACGAAAATTTTTTATCAGACATATTTGCCCTCCTTAAATGTTAATAAATTTATTACGTTTTGTGTTTTGAAAACATATTGATTGAACAGTTTTTTGATTTTTAATCGTTCAAGTGCCTCATTTTCAGTATAAGTTCCAGCTTCATACAATTCAACAACGGAAAATACATCATCGTTTGCAACCGGTCCAACAACAATTTCGGCAATGCCTTTTTGTTCTCTATTCGCTCTATTTTCAACCACAAAATTAAGCCATTCCTTATCGGGATTGTCAAATTTCAGCATTTTGAACGGCAAAAGATTTTTTTCTTCAATCAAATATTTATTTACAACAGCACTTCCTCCACGCCATTTTATAATTTTTTGCGCAAAAGCGATTGCCTGTTCAAGATTTGTCGTAGCATAAAAACCTGCCCCAAAATCAAGCGGATGTGTTGGCTTTAATAATTTTGGTTGGGATATTATTTGATTGCTTCCGTGATATAATTCCATATTTTATCGGATACTTATAAAATTTATTATTACAAAGTTATAATTTTATTTTCAAATATTTAAAATCACACAAAAAAAAGCCATACATACAAAAAATATTCACGCATTCGTGGCGATTTTATTCCTATTTATACTGATAAACAAAAGGTTTTTGATTATATTTGCGAAAAAAATAAAAAAACTATAAAAAAAATTTGCAGGATAAAAAAATAAGCCGTACATTTGCAGCCGCAAAAATTTGAAACCGTAATCGTTTTCAGATTATAAAATGGCCCATTCGTCTATCGGTTAGGACGCAAGATTTTCATTCTTGAAAGAGGGGTTCGACTCCCCTATGGGCTACGAAATTATAATACAAATTTTTAAATAACCAACGATGGCAAATCACAAATCATCATTGAAACGCATTCGTCAGACCGACAAGCTGAAATTACATAATCGCTATTATGCAAAAACTGCACGTAACGCAGTTCGCAAACTTCGTGCTACTACCGTAAAAGCGGAAGCATCGGAATTATTGCCAAAAATTGCATCAATGCTCGACCGTTTAGCAAAACGCAATGTAATTCATCGCAATAAAGCATCGAATCTGAAATCGAAACTCACGCGTCACGTAAACGCATTGGCTTAACGCTTCCAAAACAAAAAATACGGAAGCCCTTTCCTCTACGGATGGAAAAGGGCTTTTTTGTCGTTGGGTAATTTGTGATAACTCTAACAGAGTTTAAAACCCTGTTAGAGTTTTGTTTTGTGAGAATTTTTCGGCTTGTTGCCTCGATGTTGTTCTAATTTTCGGCGATTTTTTGCAAAATGCTTTTCATACTTTTTTCGATAACGTCAAAATCAAGAATTTCGTTTCCAATATACGAAAATGCAATTTCGATTGATATTTTTCGTTCGGCTGTGTTCTGTACAATTTCAGTTTTGTTCAGGCGGTAGGCTTCGCGCATTAGTCGTTTGAGCCTGTTGCGCGCTACTGCTGTTTTGAAACGTTTTTTTGCTGCGCCGACAAGGACTTTTACCGGTATTTCGTTTTCGGATTGATAAACGCAAAAAACGGCTCGCAAAGGATAGACAAACGCTGCTGTTCCGTTGTTAAATAAGCGTGTAATGCGTGTTTCGCCACACAAATGTTCACGCTTTGGAAAACTATATTTTGATTCTTGATTTTTGATTATTATATAAAGTTTATTAAAAAATTGCTCTAACCCTAATAGTGGTATTAAACCCTGTTAGGGTTAGAACATATTAATTTTGAAATACTTACAGATTTAAAACCCTAACAGGGTTAAAGCTAACTCTCTTCTGTTTCAAACTCCTGTTAGCTGGGCTGTAAAAATTTTAAGGTTAATTAAAAAAATATTCGTTACGAAATTTCCAGTAGGGAATAGACAACAGGATACAAAGCCCTATAATTTTCCCCGTAGAGGATACACAAATAAAATATGTGAATGTCATAACGGACAATAATACAGAAACGATATGCACTATTCTATTGATATGCAAGCCATAACGGGCTATTGCTTATGTCGAACTCAGGTTTTTATTGTTTTTAGTCCAAGCTAAAAACTTGAACTAATCACCTTAGCGCGTATTTACAAAAAATGAGTTTGCGGAACAATAGAAGTATATTTATTCAATAGGATAGAACTCCATAGTATTAAATCCTACATATTTTTTGCCATTAATTAATTTTAACGATACATCTCTTTTATGCTTAATAATTTTAAATATCAGTTCCCCTTTTTCAATGTAGCTAATCCGCTCTCTTAATGTTACGAGATAACTCGTTTTGTGTTTTGGAATTAGAGGGAAACCAAAGTTCGCAGTAAAGCCATTTCCAATAAAAGTAATCTTGTCTCCGGCAGAAACAGTGATGTTATGCAAACTAATTATGCTATTTTCTCCCATTTCTTTCTCCCCTTTCTCAATAATACTGTCGTTTTCATTTGTTATCTGCCAAGTTATAAACTCACAGGGATAGCATTTTTCATCATTAGAAACAATTTTACATACAATATTTATTGATGTGGTATCACAAGGAATACTTTGTATTATTTTCACATCAGAAGTATCTTTGTTTTGAAATGCTTGAAACGTTGCAATCAGTTTATTTCCTGCTATTCGGTATATTCCTTTGCCATCGTGTTTTGTAAGCATATGATGATACCATAATCTGACAGAGAAAGCATAATTATCAGTAAAACGAATAGTTTCGTTCGATTTGCTTTTAAATCCTTTAGCATCAAATTGGGCAAATGCCATTGTATTGAAAAACACGAGGATAATAAATAAATAATTCTTCATAACTTTTTATAATAAATTGTTTATTTAATTATATATCAAATTTATCCATTTGGTGCAAGTTCCGCTACGGCGTGATTGCGATTTTAAAACCTTCTTATTGTTTTTAGTCCAAGTTAAAAACTTGAACTAATCACCTCCCACATACTTACGGCAAGAGCGTAAAACAATTACGAATTAAACGTGTAGAGACGTGGCATTGCCGCGTCTCTACTAATTTCCAAAAAATTATTTTTTTGCTTTATTGGTTTTCAAGAAGTTTTCGAGAGCCATCGTCATTGATGGACATTCGGGCGTTGGGGCTTCGACATCGAGCCGCAATCCGGCATCGCGCACAGCCTGAGCCGTTGCTGCCCCAAAGCAAGCAATTGCAATGTCGCCCTGTTTGAAATCAGGAAAGTTTTTGAGTAGCGAGGCAATTCCTACCGGACTGAAAAACAGCAACATATTGTAATCAAAAGTCTCGTCAGCCGTAAAATCGTTGCTTACCGTTTTATACATTATTGCTTTGTCGTAGTTGATTTGTGATTTGTCGAGTGTCAAAAACAAATCCTCGTTACGCACGTCGGATGTTACAAGCAGGAATTTTTCGTCGCTATGTTTGCCCATAAGTGTAATGAGTTCAGCCATTTTGCCTGTTGCCGTATAAAAAACTTTGCGTTTGCGGTAGTGAATGTAATGCTGCAAATACACGGCAACTGTTTCCGAAACGCAGAAATATTTCATTGCGTCGGGGATTACGATGTGCAGTTCGTCGCAAAGACGAAAAAAGTGGTCGATGCCATGCCGAGCGTTGAATATGACGGCTGAATAGTCGAGTATTGAAACTTTTTGAGCCTTAAATTCTTTCGCAAAAATTGGCTCAACTTTTATAAATGGGCGGAAATCAATTTTAACGCCATATTTTTTACTAATATCAAAATATGGCGACTTTTCCGACGTTGGTTTTGGCTGTGAAACCAGTATTTTGTTAATTTTCAATGCTGTATAATGTTATAATTAAACCTTTTAAACTATGAATAATAATACTTTGTAGAACAAAAACAATGGTATTATTTCAAGGGCGCAAAGGTACAACAAAATATAGAAAAATGCTAATAATTTTCTATAAAAAAGTTGAAATAATTTTATTGTGTATAACAAAAACGAGGCAATACATATTAAAATACTTATCGCTAATATATAAGGTGCAATAATCGGCGTAATATACACATTTGTAATGAGTAAGGGGAAAATTACGCAGCCTGTACAGGCAACAATAGTGATGTAATTGTTGCGGAGAATTGCAACCTGAGTTTTATCAAGGAAAATCCACGCTATAGTTTCCATTATCAGTTGTTTAAGTGTGTAAAATACCACAATGGCAATAGCAAATTTAATAAAACCGTATAATTCAAATTTTTCGTTCTGGTTGTGGATTATCACATACAGATACAGTGCGAATACCATTAGCGTGAAAAAAACCATTACTGTTTTGGATTTCAACGCATTAGCACTTGCGGTAGAAAAAATGCTGTTTCGTTTCTTGTTGTTAAAAAAATTCCATACCGAGTCCTTTAACCAACCATACGAAAACCAAAAAGCATAAACCATAATCAAAAATAGCAGCATAATAACCACAAAAAACCATTCCTCGCTAATTGGAGAAGACAGGATTGATACTTGTGAAACGATTAACGGCATATTTTAATAAATAATTCAAGTGGCGGCAAATTTTCGAACTGTATTATCCCAAATCGGCATATTGCCAATACTTGGCAAAACTTGGTCGGGATTATCGACCGTATGCCATATTTGGGAGTGAATAGGGCGCATAAAATTCTCGTTTACAGCGTTTTGCAATGCAGCAAGTAAGTGAGAATAGTAATTGTTGACATTTAAAATTACAATTGCTTTGGGGAAAAGTCCTAATTGTTTCCAAGTTATAATTTCGAGCAATTCTTCCATCGTACCAACGCCTCCGGGTAACGCTACTGCTGCATCGGCAAGTTCGGTCATCATTTTTTTGCGTTCGTGCATTGTTTCGGTAATAATCAGTTCGCTTAAATCGGGGTGATGCCAATTTTCGGCACACATAAATTGAGGAATAACTCCGGTTACTTTTCCGCCCCGAGCGAGCATTGTGTCGGCAATTTTGCCCATTAAACCCATTTTCCCTGCGCCGTAAACGAGTTGAATATTGTTTTCAACAAATATTTTGCCCAATTGCTCGGCTGCCTCAAAGTAAACATCTGCAATTTTTGTGCTTGATGCGCAATAAACACAAATTTTTGTCATTATATCAAATGCGTTAAATTTTACAAATTAATTTTGCTTGAAATTCTATAACCACAAAGTAAATAAAGTTACACGAAGTTATGGAAAAAACAATGTTGATTGCAATGCTTTTGTATCGTTGCGTTCACTTTCTTGATTATCCGAATTAATATTTTCCTGCCCTGTCTCGTCTTGTTCCTCGTCATCGGTGCTGTTTAATGGTTTTTCGCCACGCCGATAGTAATACACAATTCCATATTTCTGACATTCTTCCATTCGCTCATTAGGCTCAAGATGCTGAAATTTTGCCTCTATCTGATTCCAAATTTCGAGAATAATATTATCGCCTTTACCGCGAAAAGCAGCGAGGTCGTCCGAAGCGCGGCGGGCTGCTAATTGCCGCATTTTTTGTGTTTGTTTCAATTCCTTGAACAAGTCGTAATGCACCTGAACTTTACCAATAGCGGGATTATAAATTGGCAATCCATTGTTGCGCGTTCGCTCCAATTCGCCCTGAATAATGAGGTTTCCCCATTCGAGCAGTGTATTATCGCTGTCCATATCGGGGATGGAATTACTGTCGGGGTCAAGGTTGTAATAACGTTTGTGTTCGCGTTTAATTTCGCCGCGTATTACAGCCAAATTTAACACTTGAATAAAATGCGAAATATACAGCCGAGCATTGCTCACTAATTGTTGACAACGTTTGTTTTCGTCTATAAGGTCGTCGGTAGTTTGCTGATAATGAGTGAGTTTAGATTCAAAAACAGGCAAATACGATTGCAGTTCGCTGATAATTTTGAAGGATAATACTTGGTTGGTATAGTTCTGTCCCTCTGCCTGCTTTAAAGCAGTACGCAATGCGCGAAGTCGCGCTTGGTCGGTAGTTGGCAGACGGCGGTATGGCATAATATTAATATTTTAATCAGTTGGTTTATAGAAATTATTGAAATCTAAGCTGTTAAAAAATTCTATAAGTTTGCAAATTTAATACTTTTATTTATTTCTATTCAATAAATCGACAGAAAATTTTCGTAAAATTGATTTTTTTTCATCCGTCGCCGATATTTCATCCAAAGCGGCGAATGCAATGTTGTGGAAATGCCGGATTTTCTCTTCGCAAATCGTTTTTACATTTATTGTATCGTAGATTTTGGTAATGGCTTGTATTTTTTCTTCGTTTGGTTTAGCGGCAAGCCATTTTTGCAATTCGGTTGCCACAGTATTATTTGCATTTTGCTGAGCAGTAATTAGCATAAATGTTTTTTTATTGCAAAGAATATCGCTGCCAATCTGTTTGCCGAATGTATTTTGGTCGCCATACACATCGAGTAAATCGTCTTGCAACTGAAACGCCAATCCGGTATCAACGCCGAAACGGTAAAGATCGTCGGCATCCGATGGTTTTGCGCCGCCGATTAATGCGCCGATTTTCAATGCGCTACCAAGTAAAACGGCGGTTTTAAGCCGTATCATTTCGATATATTGTTCGATAGTAACATCGTTGCGAGTTTCAAAATCCATATCAAGTTGTTGCCCTTCGCAAATTTCGAGAGCCATAGTGTTAAATATGGGTAAAATTGTGGGCAGTAAATTGCTGTCGAGTGCCGATAAATGTTGATATGCCAGAATTTGCATTGCATCGCCCGAAAGTATTGCAGTATTGCTATCCCAACGGCTGTGAACTGTCGGTTTACCGCGCCGAATAGGGGCATTATCCATAATATCATCGTGCAATAGCGTGAAATTGTGAAATATTTCGAGAGCCAATGCTGCGGGAACTGCCTTTTCGCTGTCGTCCGAAAATATATTGCAAGCCATAAGTGCCATTGCCGGACGAATACGCTTTCCGCCAAGTGCCATTGTGTAACGTATTGGCTCATAAAGCCTTGCGGGCTGAGCAGGAAACGGTAATTCTGCTATTGCTGTATTGATAATTTCGGAAATGTCTTGAAATGATAACATTTGTGTCTCGGATTTTTAAATTGTCTATATATTTTTATACAAAAAAAGCGGTAAAATCTTTGATATATAAGGTTTTACCGTTGCTAATATATTATTGTTTCTTTTTGCCCATAAAATCGGAATGTGTGGCAGTATCTAAAAGTATTAAAATTAATTCTTTTTTATCTTCTTCCCACATAAAAACCCAATCCGACTTAATGTGGCATTCAAGCATACCTTTACGGTCGCCTTTAAGTTCGTGCGCTTTATATTTTTCAGGCAATATTTTATCTTGCGCTAATATTTCAATTACATTGTAAAGTAACTGCAAATCAAAACCGCGCGAGTATGATAAATCAATACTCTTTTTGAATTGATTAACCATTTTGACCAGATAAACAGTATCTTCCATATCGCCTATCTTATCAAAAAATGCTTTTACGGTTAATTTTTTGCGCCTTTCCATTGTTTTGGGGTATGAATAGTAGTTACTCTACCAAGACGTAAATCTTCCAGCGCTTCATCTAATGGAGTGCGCTTTTTTGAGCAAACTTCTGTAGCCCCTGCTAAAACTGCAGTGTGAAAAATGCTTTTAAGTAAAGTATTTTTAGCATCGTAATTAAATGTTATTGCTGCCATAATTACTGTGTTTGTTGGTTTATGTGTTATTTTTATTGCAAATATAACAATTATAAGATAAATACAAACAAAAAATTTCACTTTTTTTGTGGTGATAAAACCAAATATGTCAAAGAACGCTAAGCCATTAAGCCCACGAAATAGGCTTACCAAGTAGGCAGTTGGGCAATATTAACTATCCGCTATTAACTACTAATATTCTCTAAATATACTCTTATCGCCAAATATAACAAGTTAAGAACGGTAAAAACAATAAAAAGCAATTTAGTAAATTTTGAGTATGTAAGTGTAATTGGATGTGAAAATAGAAACGAAAACGAAAATGCAATAAAAGGCAGAAATACATAGTGTTGCCCCGAAAATACTATCGCAAAAACGAAGGCTGCAATGCCATAGTAAAAAATAATATCCAACTTTGCACGAATTTGGAGCGAGTCGTTTCGCATTGCTCTTAACATACTGCAATGCCCCGCAATGTAAAGTAAAATTAACAAAGTGATATACACTATTTCGATTGTTGGGTGTGCGGCAAATTCAATATCAATTAAAAATGGTTTTGTAAATTGCTGTACCCAAAGCGTGTCGGACAAAAAATAATAACTTATAAAAAAATAAAATCCCCAAGGTAATAGCAATCCGATAAGCGAGGCAGCGAAATTTCGTAACGAGAAACATTTATATCTTACAAAAATTATCCAATTTATAGGAACAAAAAGCACTAAGGGCGTTATCAGCAAACTTCCTATCGACAGTATAAGTGTGCCTGCAAAAGCCTGTTCGGGTGCGTTGCGGTTGTGGTACATACTGAAACTTACAAATATCGACAAAAGCAGCATTGTCAGCGCAAAATATTCATATACAAAATAATGTGAATGAAACCATACCGTCATTAATAATAAATATACAAAAACCGGCAAAAATGTACGAGTTCGTATAATTGCAAAGCGGTTGTTCAACCCATATATAAGGTAAGCGTTGAGCAATGTAAGCAGCAAACTTATGATAACCAACAATAAAGGCGAAAGCATAAAATTACTTTCAATATTTTGGGCAAAAACCGAAGGAATTGCGTTTTCGGAATTTTCGGGAATTACATAATATAACGCAATCCACACGATAACAACAGTCAAAAAGAATATTATGACTGTCGAAAATCGAGGTTTTACTAATGGATGCTGTTGTGCCTGCATAGAAAAAAGATTTTAATTTTTTATTTCAATCCTTGCCGTTCGAGTAGCGCATCGGGTTTCGGGTCGCCTCCTCGGAAACGGCGATAAAGTGTCATTGGGTCTTCGCTGTTGCCACGCTCTAAAATATTCTGCCTGAACGAAGTTGCGCGTTCGCTATTATACACATCGCCGGTTTCCTTAAACGATTCAAACGCATCGGCATCGAGCACTGCCGCCCAAGTGTAACTGTAATATCCGGCAGCATAACCACCTTTAAAGATATGATTAAAAAATGTACTGCGATACCTCACAATAATTTCGGGAATCATTCCCATTCGTTCTAACGATGCTTTTTCAAAAGCATTTACGTCAATATCAGCAGTGTCCGAAAGCGAATGATAATCCATATCCAATATTGACGCTGCGAGCAATTCGGTTTCCACAAAGCCCTGATTAAATTTCGAGGCATTGTTGATTTTTGCAATCAGTTCGTCGGGAATTTCCTCGCCGGTAATGTAATGACGAGCATAAGTTTTCATCACTTGCGGCTCAAAGCACCAGTTTTCCATTATTTGCGAAGGCATTTCCACAAAATCGCGCGGCACATTTGTTCCCGATAAACTTGGATATGTGCAGTCGGACAATAAGCCGTGAAGTGCGTGCCCAAATTCGTGAAACATTGTTTCGACCTCGTCCATTGTGAGCAGCGACGGTTTGTCGGCTGTAGGTTTTGTCAGGTTTCCTACATTTACAATTATTGGGCGATGGTCAATGCCGTCTTTTTTGTATTGCCCAACCAGATTATCCATCCACGCACCGGCGCGTTTACTTGCGCGAGGATAATAATCGGTGTAAAGAATACCGATAAATTTACCGTCGATGCTGTTAACTTTAAATACTTCTACATCAGGATGATATACAGGTACATCGTTGATTTTCTCAAATTTAAGCCCGTAAAGTTTTTCAGCCAAGCCAAATACTCCGGCGCGTACGTTTTCGAGTTTGAAATACGGGCGGAGTTGTTCTTCTTCCAAGTCGTATTTTTGTTTACGCAATTTTTCGGCATAATACCACCAATCCCAAGCTTGCAAGTTGCCGCTCACAGATTCGGAATTCATTAATTGTTGCAATTCTGTTGCCTCTTGTTTCGCTTTTGCGAGTGCAGGTTGCCACACTAAATTTAGCAGTTGATATACGGCATCGGTGGTTTTTGCCATTTGGTCGTCCAAAATAAATTCGGCAGGATTGTTGAAACCAAGCAGTTGCGATTTTTTTATTCGCAATTTCATAATTTTGTTAATCAACGGTTTATTGTCGTATTCGTTATTATGATTGGCAATTTGCGTATAAGCCATCAAAAGTTCGCGTCGCAGAGTGCGATTATCGCTGTATTGTAACACGGGGATAAAACTTGCTTTGTGAAGAGTAAAAGCCCATTTACCGTCAAAACCCTTTTCGGTGGCAGTTTCGGCTGCTGCTTGGCGAATACCTTCGGGTAAGCCGGCGAGTTCGGACTCATTGTCAATAATTTTGCAAAAAGCGTTGGTTTCGGCTAAAACATTTTTCCCAAATTCGAGTTCGGCAAGTCCGAGTTCGCTGTTAATTTGGCGTAATTGCTCTTTGCCTTGCTCGTCGAGGGCAGCACCATTACGCACAAAATCGCGATAATAATACTCCAACAATCGAGTTTGTTCGGTATTCAAGCCGAGCGCATCTTTTCGTTCCTGTAAATATTTTATACGCACAAAAAGTTTGTCGTTCATACTCAGATTGTCGCTATGCGCCGAAAGAATAGGAGTAACAGTTGCCGCAATACTATCCATTTCGTCGTTAGTATTCGACTCCAACATATTGAAAAACACCGCAGTAACACTTCGCAGCAATTCGCCGCTATAATCCAAAGCCGCGATAGTATTTTCGAAAGTTGGCGTATCGGCATTATTTGCGATAGCATCTATTTCGGCTTGATGGCGTTTAATACCCTCGTCGAAAGCAGGCAAATAATGCGAGTTTTTGATTTTGTCAAAAGCCGGAGCAGAGTAGCGATTTTTGTTTTGTGTAAGAAATGGATTGTCGCTTGCTGTATTGAAAGATGCGAGCAAAATTGCAGTCATAAAGGTAAGGATTAAATTTTTCATTTTGTTGATATTTGTTATTAAAAAATATGGGGGTTTCGTTATATATTGTTTGTGATATTATTTTGTAGCAGCCAATCCACCACATTGAGTTTGCGTATTCCGTCATATACGGGGTTGAAATCTATGTCAGTCGTGAGTAGATATTTTGGATTGGAATCTTTTATTGCCCGGAGTGAGGCAAGTTCGCGGTCAAGCGTTTCGGGGTTTTCGGTAGTCCAAGATACCTGATAATAAGAAGTATATCCGCTGTGGTCGGTAACCACAAAATCAACTTCGAGATTGTCTTTTTTACCAATCACAACATTTCTGTAACGCCTCAACAGTTCAAAATAAACGGTATTTTCCAACCAATGTGAACGGTCTTTTACCATTTCCCTTTTGAGCCGGACTTTGCGAAAACAGGGGTCAACAAGATAGTATTTGTTGAGCGTTTGCAAAAGTCCTTTCCCTTTTATTTCGTAACGAGGTACTTTGTAAATTAAAAACGCATCGCACATAGCATC
>JAITXR010000215.1 GCA_031284665.1 Paludibacter sp. | reverse complement strand
TTGTCGCTAAAAATTGCCTGCGAAATAGACCGCGCCGGATTAACCGAAGTATTTGTAAGCGGAATGCTGATAAGGTGAATAAGCGTTAGGCAGAGACCAATAGCAAGTCCGGCAAATTTTCCGTTTGCGCGTGGGTCGGTTGCTCCAAGAATTACAATCAAAAAGATAAACGTTAAAACGGCTTCGATAGCAAATGCTCCAATGCAATTGGTTTGCAGATAGTTAGCAGCACCGTTGAAAAATTCGCCATAACCGTTCGCCGCAAAAGTGCCGATTGTGAGATGTGCACTTTTAGCAATGCCAAACATAAGAGCGGCTGCGGCAATGCCTCCGAGAATTTGCGATGCCCAATACTGTAGCATTTCTCCGGCTTTCATTCGCCCGTTTACAAAAACGCCAAACGAAACAGCGGGGTTAAGATGCGCTCCCGAAATATGTCCAATGCCATAAGCCATTGTTACAACAGTTAAACCAAAAGCAAGCGAAACACCTGCAAATCCTACGGCATGTCCGGCAAAAATTGCAGTTCCGCAACCACCAAGTACAAGCCAAAAAGTACCGATAAATTCAGCAATAAGTTTTTTCATAATTAGTTAATTTTTAATTGGTAAATAATGTTTATTGTTTTAAAGACATTTACAAATTAAATAAATTTTGTGCTAAAAACGACTTATTATTCGTTAAAAAATCAAAAACGCAAATTGCCTTTTGTTTTTTTTGACAATTTGCGTTTCCCTATTTTATGTTTTGTTTTTACATTGGCATACCGCCGCCCATTCTTATACCACCACCTTGGTAGCCTCCCGGAGGAATACCAACGGGCGCGTCACCACCGCGAAATCCTTCTCTGCGATTTCCCCTGCTGTTGCCGGCTCCAAAGCCTTTTATTTGATATGTAAAGGTTAGTAGAAAGTACGAAGGCAAAGTATTGTATCTACTGTTTTGAATGTAATTGTCACCAATAGTTTGGCGAATACTCAGCCGTTGGTGCAAAATATCATTAGCCTGAAACTTTAAAGTGGCTTTTTTCTTGAAAAGTTGTTTATCAAGAGTGGCATTCCACATTATTTCCTGTTGATTCATACCACCGGAATATCCTTTACGGTCGGAATATGTAATATCGGAACTGATGGTAAAATCGTATGGCAAGCGAAGCACTAAATTTCCTGTACTTCCCCAATTCCATGTTTTAGTTGGGTCTTTCCTCATAGTATTTTGTGAATGCGAATAGTTTACATTGCCTCGAAGTCCAAGTTCGATAAATTCATGAGTAAGCGTAAGCGAAATGGATTCGGATACATTTCCGCTTTTCGTACTGTTTTCCTGACCACGCATAAAATTATTATTGTCAATAGCCTGATTGATTTCATCATCGTTTACGCCACGCAAAACATAAGCATATTGCATTCTATATCCAAAATTGGTATTGGTATTAAAATGCAACAGTTTGCTTATTAGCGGTGTGTTGTACATAATACTCCAACCCAGATTTAGCGGCAAGTTTGGGATGTTTATCGTTTGACTGTATTGCTTGGAATGTTCGTTGTAAATACGATTTGAGCCAAGTGCATCTTTTGTCATACTTGCACTGATTACGGTACTGAGCGAGGCAAAAGTGCTGTCGAAAAATGCACTGTACATCAATCGAAAATCATGATTGAACGATGGATTAAGTGCCGGATTTCCTACTGTTTCGTTCATTGGGTCAGAATTGTTTTTTACAGGCTGCATTTGGTCAATATCTGGTTGCTGTGTACGTCCGCGATAATCGATGCGTACAAAGGTTTTTCTGCCGAAATTGTATTGAAATCGAGCGTTAGGAGCAAAATTCAATACACTATAAGCCGTATCTCTATTGCCAATGCCACTACCGTATTCACGCAAATTTTTAGTCCATGATGGCTGACCTTCCAAACCCAAACGTATATTGTAAAATTCATCTTTATAACTGTAATTCAATTCCACAGAGCCTCTGTGGAAAATATTCTGAAAACTATTGCTATAAATAGAATCCATCTCGGTAGAATAATCGCCGGTAGCATCCCTGTTGTATTGTTCTTTTACCGAATTTGTTGTGTTATTATTATAGGATGCCGAAATTTCCAGCATATTTTTAAGATTCCAAAGCGGCTCTACATAAGATACCCGCATACTATAACTGTATTTATGGGAAGAATTAATTGTTTTTTGGTCTATTATTGTAGTATCTATATTACCGATATTATTTTTACTGTATTTTTCTGAAAAATTAAGACCGTCACTTCCACTTTGCGAAAAAGAAGTATTTACATTCATTGTCAGCGAGCGTCCTTTTTTTGCGGCAAACTTATGGTTGTAAATCACATTTAAACCACCTGAGATGGAATTTCTTTCGGAATAATTTTCGGAATCTCCCCAACTTGTAGTATCATTTTCGTTCAAATCATTCAAGTACATATAAGTATAATCTCGCGCGGAAGACGATTTGCTTGTACTGTATTCCATACGTGGCTGAATAATAATAGTGTTCAATGTGTCTATCTTCCATTCTGTTTCCAAACGTAAATTTGCATTCCACATATTATTTCGCGATATACTGCTGGATGTGTCAATATCTGTTCTGTCTTTTCCCTCACTGTCTCTTGAATAGGTTTCTTTGTAGTTCTCGTTTTTGTTGAAATTGGATGAATGATTGATGGTAACATCGCCGCCAAATTTCAGATTATTGGTGGCAATAGTATTGTTGTTTAATCCGAAATTTTGATTATTGCTAACTCCGTTGCTGCCCCAACTTCCACGACCACGAGCACCACGAGAATTATTCAAGTTGTTTGCGCCACCGGTTATAGTTGTTTGTGAATTTCCATTCATAAAATTGACAGTTCCATTGCCGGTATAACGCAAATGGTCGCCAACGTTATTACGCGCATCGTCGCCAACACTTCCTTTTTCAAACAAAGTGGCATCTACACCACCGCCACCGCCTATATTTCCAAAAACACCTTTTCGACGATTAACTTTTGTGGTAAGGTTTATAATTCTTTCAGTATCGCCGTCTTCAAAACCGGTAAGTTGCGCCATATCCGATTTCTGTTCCAAAACTTGAATTTTATCAATCATATCCGCAGGAAGATTTTTTATAGCTTGTTCAACATCGCCACTGAAAAACTTTTTGCCATCCACACGTATATTCTTTATTTGTTCGCCATTAACGGTAACTTTTCCATCTACGATTTCCACTCCGGGCATTTTTTTCATAAGGTCTTCGACCGCAGCATTTTCAGGAACTTGAAATGCTGATGCATTATATTCGAGCGTATCGCCACGCACTACCATTTGTGCCGCTGTTCCTTTTACTTCAATTCCTTTAAGCATCTCAACATTTTCGACAAGGCTGATGCGTTTCAGTACCAAATCCTTGTTAGTCAATGTGATATTACTTGTTTGTTTGATGTAACCTACCGAACTGACAATAATAATGTAGTTGCCGGGTTTTAC
>JAITXR010000207.1 GCA_031284665.1 Paludibacter sp. | reverse complement strand
ATTTCGTTTTTCTTTTTGATGGTAGTTTTTGGCATCAATCAAGGAATGCAGCCGATAGCAGGTTATAATTATGGCGCAAAACTTTACAGCAGAGTTACTGTTGTGCTGAAAAAAGCAATTTTTTACGCCACAGCGGTGATGATTTTCGGGTTTATAATTATCAATATTTTCCCTTCGGCAATTGCCTCAATGTTTTCGAACGACGAAGAACAAATTCGCCTTTCGGTTAATGGATTAAGAATTACATTCTTATGTTTTCCGCTTATTGGATTTCAAATAGTAACAACCAATTTTTTCCAAAGTATTGGGATGGCTCGAAAATCAATCTTTCTATCGTTGAGCCGTCAACTGATTTTTCTTTTGCCTTGCCTGCTGATTTTACCAAGATATTTTGGCGAAAACGGAATTTGGTACAGTTTGCCAATAGCCGATTTTATTGCCTCACTATTAGCGTTTGTAATGTTAATGATTCAAATGCGGCAATTCAAAAAAGGAAAATAGTATTGAGGGGAATGAGGGGAATGTGCCAATAAACAATTAAGAAATGAAAGAATTTAGGAATGAAGAAATTAAAAACAATGATTAATTGAGAAGTTACGGAAGTTATGGGAAGTTAAAGAAGTTATCGAACAGCAACAGCAGCCGGCTAAGTTCCGCAGGGACAGCACTTTATTAACCGTATGCTTTAGCTTACGGATGAGACAAACAATGTACCCAACCCCGAAGCGGGTTGAACAACGAAATTAATGCTCAAGATAAAATAATCTGAATTGTTTCCCCGACACGTCCACGATAAATCGGGAGACCTCGGGGTAAACTTTCCCTCGCTAATCGGCTTGCCGCTTGGTTTACCAAGAATGACGGGACACAGAACTGCAATCCTAAATTTACAAACTTGATAACTTGATAAACTTGATAACTTCTTTAACTTCATTAACTTCATAACTCTACAAACTTTATAAACTTTCTAACTTCATTAACTTCATAACTTCTTTACAAATGAAATCACTTCAAAAACTTCGCCCCGAAAAGGGGATTTGGCTCGAAGATGCTCCATTGCCGGAAGTAGGCATCAACGACGTATTAATCAAAATCAAAAAAACTGCAATTTGCGGCACCGATTTACATATTTATAAATGGAATCAATGGGCACAACAAACCATTAAAACCCCAATGATTATTGGGCACGAATATGTGGGGACGGTTGTAGAAACAGGCAAAGGCGTGCAAAATATAAAAATTGGCGACCGCGTAACCGGCGAAGGTCATATTGCTTGCGGACATTGCCGAAACTGCCGACGCGGAAAGTTGCACGTTTGTGAAAATATTGTGGGCGTAGGTGTAAATCGCGATGGCGCATTTGCCGAATATCTTGCCATCCCCGAAAGCAATGTGGTAAAACTCGACCCCCGCATCCCCGACGAAATCGCCTCAATTATGGATCCATTCGGCAATGCTACGCACACTGCACTGTCGTTTCCGCTTATTGGCGAAGATGTGCTGATTACCGGCGCAGGACTGATTGGCTCTATGGCAACCGCAATTTGTCGCTTTGCAGGCGCACGGCATATTGTTGTAAGCGACTTAAGCGAGTACCGACTTCGCATCGCTCGCCAGATGGGGGCAGATATTACAGTAAATGTATCGAAAGGCGAAACAATCGAAAATGCTATGAGTCAATTAAATATGCGCGGTTTTGATATTGGTTTGGAAATGTCGGGGTCGCCAATCGCATTTCAAAGTATGATTGAAAATATGTACAACGGCTCTAAAATATCGCTGCTCGGCATTTTGCCCGACAGTACTACTGTACAATGGGAAAAAATAATTTTCAAAGCACTGACTCTCAAAGGAATTTACGGGCGCGAAATGTGGGAAACTTGGTATCAAATGGAACAAATGCTAATTCAGGGCATTAATCTTTCGCCAATAATTACTCATCGTTTTGCTATCGACGATTTTCAAAAAGGTTTCGACGTAATGGAAAGTGGCGAGTGCGGAAAAGTAATTCTCGAATGGGGATAGAGGACAGTTTATCCCCGCGTTAAAAGTGCAACAGCATACGCAGCGATGCCTTCCTCTCTGCCTACAAATCCGAGTTTTTCGGTGGTGGTGGCTTTAATTGAAATTTGGTTGGGCTGTACGGCGATTGTATCAGATAAAACTTGTTGCATTGCGATAATATGCGGATTGAGTTTTGGCATTTCGGCGCAAATTGTACAATCGGCATTGCACAGTTCATAACCATTGCTGCGCACAAGTTCCATTGTTCGTTTCAGCAAAATTTTACTGTCAATATTTTTGTAAGCGGGGTCGCTATCGGGGAAATTATAACCAATATCGCGCAAAGATGCAGCACCGAGCAGCGCGTCGCATAAGGCGTGAATAAGCACATCAGCATCCGAATGACCAAGCAAACCTTTGTGATAGTCAATGCGAATGCCACCGAGCCATAATTGACGGTCGGTGGCAAAAGCGTGTACATCGTAACCAAAACCTATTCTAAACATTTTGGGATTATTGCGTTTATTGAAAGAGATTTTTCAAACCATCAACGTCAAACGAAAGCGATATGCGCAGAGTATTATCCAAAGGATTTGATTGCACCACCGAAACTACATAACCGGCATCTATCTGGAATACATTGAGTTTAAAGCCTGCTCCAAAAGTAAAAAACTTGCGATTACCTTTATATTTGCTTTCGTTGAAATAACCTAAACGAACAAAAAACTGCTGATTATATGCATATTCAGCACCTGCCGACCACATTATTTCTTGTAGTTCTTCTTTGAAACCGCCCGGAGCATCTCCAAACGATTGGAAAAGCCCTGCTATCGAGCCAACTGTGTTATAATAATTTTTATTATCTTCCAATTTTGCGGGGTCGGGTGTTGGTACAAGTAATTTGTTAGCATCGGCACTAAATGAAATTGTCTGATAATCGTCCAAAGGATAAAGAAAGTAAGTCCCAAGCCGCCAATTAGTTGGAATAAAGTTGTTTGTAGCATTTTGGTCGTACGATACTTTTGAGCCTATATTTGAAATATTTGTACCAAACGAGAGCGCACCATCACCTGTCGAAAATTCGATAGGCAAACGGTAATATGCCGCAATATCGGCAGCAACCGCATATCCGGGATACATTGGCTCGCCTGCCGAACTGTTATAGCCATTGTTAAGGTCGGAATAAATAAAGCGCAACGCTACTGAGGCTGAAAGATTTTCGGATAATTTCAGTGCATAAGCAGCATCAATCGCCATTTCGAGCGGATGAGCCGAGCCTTGAGGCATCCCGAGTTGATCCATTAATGTAATATCACCAAGCGAAAAATATCGCAACGAGGCACTGAGCGACTGATTGTCGGCAAAACGATAATATCCTGCAATATACGCCAAATCAATATCGGTAACTAATGCGCGTAACCAAGGTGTGTACGAT
>JAITXR010000128.1 GCA_031284665.1 Paludibacter sp. | reverse complement strand
CTATAAGCAAAACTGTTCGTTTGAAATTTTTGTGTAAATCCATAAAATTTGATTTATAAGGTTAATATAAAAAATACACAGCAGGATTATCCATACTGTTTTTCGTGTGTGTTTTCTCGATTTTTTTGACAATAAAAAAGCCTTCTAAAAAATATTTTTCCTTCTTAAAAAACTATAAATACACATAACTTATTGATATGTAGAGAGTTACCTCTCCCCCGTAAGAGTGGTTTTTAACAAATCACAAACGCGACTTACCAAGTTGCCGGAACTCGGTAAATTTACGCTATAATTGGAATTTGTTATATACATAATGGTGTTTCAAGTTTATTATGTTTCGTTTAATAGCAAAGTTTTATGATGAAAATCTTTTAACTGCGCGACTTTGCATTCACAAAGGAAAACAATTAAATGTAAAAAAAAAATATTTTATGTATTTTTTTTGAAAAAACTGCAAAAAAGTATTTAAAATGAAAACAAATTTTCTTTTTATTTTACCACGAACCCCACTAACTTCACGAACATTTTTTTCTTTTGTTCGTGTTGTCTGTGTGGTTTGTGGTTTTATATGTTTTTGTTATCTCACAATCTCACTGTTGTAGAAATTTTATTTTGTTGATTTTCTTGGAAAAGCAATTTTTTTTGTCTAATTTTGCGCTCTATTTTAAGATTAACTTAACATTTTCAATCATCAATAATACTATGTCTTCAATAAAAACTATTTCCGCTGCTCAGGCTGCAAGTTATATCAACAATGGTGATGCTGTGGGTTTCAGTGGTTTCACACCTGCCGGCTCGCCAAAAGCAATTCCTACTGCCATTGCCCACAGAGCCGAAGAATTACACGCACAAAATCAAGAGTTTAAAATCGGAATATATACCGGCGCATCTACCGGCGACTCGCTCGATGGGGCTTTGGCTCGTGCAAATGCTATTCTTTTTCGCACTCCTTACCAATCGAACAAGGATTTACGCAACGCTTTAAATCGTGGCGATGCTCCATATTTTGATATGCATCTTTCGCATTTGGCGCAGGAATTACGCTATGGCTTTTTGCCTCGTCTGAAATTTGCCGTTATCGAAGTGGCTGATTATAACGAAAATGGCGAAGTAGTGCTGACTACAGGCGTGGGAATTTCGCCTACAATTGCCGGACTTGCCGAATATGTGATTTTGGAACATAATACTACTCACCCGGCTGCTTTACGCGGTTTTCACGATATTTACGAGCCGGCTGACCCTCCTGCTCGTCGCGAAATACCTGTGTATAAGCCATCCGACCGTATTGGCTCGCCGATTTTGAAAATTGACCCGAAAAAAATTCTTGGAGTAGTGGAGTGCAGCCAACCCGACGAAGTTGGTGGTTTTACGCCTACCGACCAAGTTACCGAGCAGATTGGAGCAAATGTGGCGTTATTCCTTGCCGGCGAAATAAAAGCAGGGCGCATACCAAAAGAATTTTTACCCATTCAATCGGGTGTAGGCAATATTGCTAATGCTGTGCTTGGCTCGCTGGGAGCAAACCCAGATATTCCGCCTTTCGAAATGTTTACAGAAGTAATTCAAGATGCCGTGATTGATTTAATGTACGAAGGTAATGTGAAATTTGCCAGCGGATGTTCGCTCACGGTTTCGAACGAAATATTAACGAAAATTTACAGCGATTTGGAATTTTTCCGCAGCCGGATAGTTCTTCGTCCGCAGGAAATCTCAAATAATCCGGAACTTGCTCGCCGTATGGGTTTGATAACCATTAACACAGCACTCGAAGCCGATATTTTTGGCAATGTAAATTCAACTCACGTTTTGGGGCAAAAAATGATGAATGGTATTGGTGGCTCCGGCGATTTTACCCGCAACGCCTATATTTCGATATTCACCACGCCATCCACAGCAAAAGGCGGAAAAATATCGTCGTTTGTGCCAATGGTATCGCATTTAGACCATTCGGAACACTCGGTAAAAGTAATGATTACCGAACACGGCATTGCCGATTTACGCGGGAAATCACCAATTCAGCGCGCTACGGCTATTATCGAAAATTGTGTGGATGCCGAATATAAGCAAATTCTTTACGATTATCTTAAACTCACCAACGGCGCACATACACCTCAATCGCTTAAATCAGCATTCGAAATGCATCGCTTATTTGCCGAAACGGGAAGTATGAAATAATGTGCTAATGTGCCAATTAAGAAAGGTGAACGGTACAAGGGGCACGAAAAGACTACTAATTTGGTAACTATTCACTATTAGCGGATAGATTAGTTCTAACTCTAACAGGGTTTAAAATCCCTGTTAGGGTTTGTTTTTTTGTAGTGTGGTTTGTCTGAATCAGGATTTGTAGGATTTTTGAATTAACAAGATAAGATGCGGTACAGCAAGTTTCGCCCGTCATTCTTGGCAAGCCAAGCGGCAAGCCGATTAGCGAAGGTATTCCTTGACGTGCCCCGAGGTCTCCCGATTTATCGTGGACTTGTCGGGGAGTAAGATATTGGTAGAAATAACGTGAAAAAGTCAACAAGCGTGCCGTAGGTACGCTACATAAGGAATAAAAAACAACGATAAAAGACTACTAATCAGGTACTGTAAAGACAAGGCATGCCTTGTCTCTACTCAAACCGCTAAAACATTTCAAACCATTCAAACTACTCAAATTATCTGCGTGCTCCTAAAATTCATATTGCAGCATAAAGCGCAAGTCGGTTTTGCGGTTACCGATTATTTTTTCGTGTCCGCTGCTTATTTCTTCGCGATTATCGGCATAAACGGTTTGAGATAATTTGAGCCATAATGCCAATTTTCTGCCAATTTCGTATTTCAAATTAATGTAATATCGGCTGCCTCGCCCATAAAACATTGGTATCGAAAAGGCGTATAACACATCGTTTTCGTAAAGCGAAAAACGGTTGTCGTAATTTTCGGCTTCAAAAAAATGATAACGCAAGTTAATCGTAAGTGGCAGGCTTACAGGTTTATACGACATATCTTGCAATGCAGTAAAACCATAAGTCCATTTTTCGCCAAATTTGCCCACTGCATTTGCCTCTATCGTGTTTTTGAAACTGAAATTGCCGCTTGCGTATTTCAGTTCGTAGCGTAGCGATTTTTTATTTTGAAATTCAACAATCGGCGTTGCTTGCCGGGCGGACGAGCTGTTTTGCATACGGTCTTTTGCTCGCATTCGGATGTACATCGAAACGTAACGGCTTGGAACATAATCAATTTGCAACAAATAATCGTTACCAAACGAAGGTGCATCGGTTTGATATTTCATCCAAGGGAAGCGATAACTGTCGGCAAAAGCGGAAATTTTCCAGCGACGAAATGGGTGAATTTCTGCGCCAAGATAAATTCCCGATTCGTTGTTTGGGCGTGTATTTTCCGAAAAAGCGGTAGCGTAAAACACATCGTATTTCTCAGAATAATAACGCATTAGAGCCACCAGCGAAATTTGCGAAACCGGCGAAACAGAAATGCCGTTAATAGTTGCTAAATGTCGAAATGAGAGTGCTGCTGTTTCGCCGAAAATATTTATTTTTTCAAAGCGCGTTCGGTAATAAACGCCTGTATTCCATTGACTTCGCCCCGAAAAATAATTAAATTTATATCCGCTTGTTTCGGGCAAATAATCGGCGTTAAATGCGGTATAAACGCTCGTGATTCCAACTCGAAAATACAAAGAGTTAAACACCGTATGAAAGCCTGCAATCTGCTGATTTATAGTGTGTTTTTTGAGTAATTCGCTTTCGTTTCGGTGTAATCCGGTTTTATAAAACGTGGCAAACGAATCTTCTTCTTTTGCGGCATCGATGTTTTTGTTGGAATAAAATGCCGAAACTTCAAATTTCCCAAATCCGGCAGTGGCGGCAGCACCTCTGAAAAAATTATTTTCGTCGGTCGAAGTAAACGCTTTTATTCCCGCGCTGTGTGCCACAACATTAGTAGCCATCGACGATTTCATCGCTCCAAAGCCGGAACTTAACACTAATCCTTGCCCAAACGAAACCCGATAATCGCCCAAAGCAATGGTTTTGAATTTTCCGATGTTGTTTGCCAAAATGTGAAAAGAATAAAAATCGTAGCCAATATGTCCTTTGCGGACAAATGTTTCGCCGGCGTCTTTTTCGGCAGTAAAACCGGCTGAAATGCGGTTGCGATACTTAAAACGGTATTTCAAATAATTGTAAAATTGGTCGCCCAAATACGCTTTTTCGCCGTCAGCATCGGCAATATAACCGGCTTTTTGCTCAATCGTGCGGTCGAGGCGCAGCAGCAAAGTATTTTTGCCATATTTTACCACATCGCTAAAATACAGTTTTTCAGGCTTTTCGTCAGCCTTCCCGACAAATATAAACGGCAAAACATTCCTAATATCGGTCATATCAAGCCCATCCACTAATTGAAGTTCGTAAATAGTGTTAAAAGTCCCAAAACGATAACGATAATACAGAATATTTTCGACCTGAACATTAGTTAAAAATGGTATTGCCTCTAAATTTTCCTGAGTGGCAATATTCAGATTTACAGGATGTTGTGCCATTTGAATAAGTTCATCGTAAAGCGATTCAAAATCAATGCTTTCGTCCTCGTTTTCGGCAACAAAATTTTCCACAATAGTGGCTATTTGCTGCTCTATTGTAGATGCATTGTCCTGCGCTTTTGCAAACGACAAAAATGCAAGGGCAAAAACTAAAATAATTACACGAAGTTTCAATTTCAAAATTTCAAATTTCGAGTTAACACATTGTTTATCATTGTTTTATAAAAATCTGTATTTAAGAGCCGCAGCAGTTACCAGCCCAAGTGCCGGATGCATTTCGCCATTAAGGGTGAACGAAAAATTACTGAATTTAACACCAAATCCGATATCAGGAATAATATATTGCAAATATTGCGCTCCCACTTTGAGTGTCAGCGTGTTAAGCATTGTATATTCAACACCGGCGGCAAAACGAAAATTGCTGCTTATCTCCTTGTCGCCTTGCAAACGAGCAACCACATCGGGCGAAAAATAGAAATCAGCACCCAGCGAAAACACTGACGGAATGCGCTTTTCGGAATATTCACTTCGGATATTTGTTTGAAATGGGTTAAAGGTCGAAAATCCTAAATGGATATTTTTCGACAGTTGAAAATTTAACCCAACTTGCGGGAAAAGTGCGCCTCGATATTGATTTTGAGCAGCAAAAAATGCCGACAGATAATCGAATTGCACGCCAATAGAAAATTTGTCGGAGAAATTGCGCGAAAAGCCAATGCCTGCAAGTATTTCGTTATATTGAGCGTATCCGAAATAACTCGCCTGAGCAGCAATATTGACCAATTGAGTTGGTAACACAAAATTTGCACTCCGAAAAGCAAGTTCTTTGAGCATAAAGCGATTTTGGTACTCAATGCCGGCTTCGAGCGATTTGGCAAAAGCAAAATTTGCCGGATTACCAAAACTTGTCCACATTTTTCGGTCAGCCACAGCAGCATCGGCAGCGTTCGGCGAGCGCGGAACTACAACCGAAATCTGCGATATAGCAACTGAAAATTGCCCAAACAAAACCATTAACAACAAAAATTGCCTCATTTATTTATTGATTAAGCAACAAAAATACTAAAATCAATTAAACAAACAATAAAACTTAATTTTGATGTTGATTTTTTTTGCATTTTGTAGCCTTCCTATTAATCATTTAAAACAAACATATAAAACCACAAACCGCACTGACTACACAAACAAAAGAAAAAAAATGTTCGTGAAGTTTGTGAGGTTCGTGGTAAAATAAAAAAGAACTCGTTTTTGCGATCATTCTGTTTTTTTTTCTTATTTTTGTAATAAATTAAGTACAATAAAAAAATTCGATTAACTCTAACAGGGTTAGAACAAATATATAACTATGAAATTATTTGATGTTTATCCGCTCTTTGATGTGGAAATTGTAAAAGGGAAAAATTGCCTGATATACGACAATAATGGTAACGAATATCTTGATTTTTATGGCGGTCATGCCGTAATTTCTATCGGACATTCGCATCCACATTATCTAAAAAAACTAACGCAACAGGCTGAGTGTCTGGGCTTTTATTCAAATTCAGTGCAAAATTCGCTGCAAAACGAA
>JAITXR010000108.1 GCA_031284665.1 Paludibacter sp. | reverse complement strand
GAAAACAAAACAGTTGTCGATGTTTCTGTAAAAACCGAAAAACTATCAATCCGCGAGATGGCAAGGGCTATTATTCACACGCCTTCGCTGTTGCCTGTTTTTGTTGCTGATACGGCAAGTAACTGTACTTCGTTTCTGTTGCCCACGCTGGCAGTTTATTATTGGACTCACGTAGCCGAAAAACCGGAATGGCTCGCACTACAAATGCTTGTAATGAGTATTTGTGGCGTTTGTGGCGCATTTAATTCTCGTTTCCTAATGCGGAAATTTGCAATTAGAACCGCTTGTCTGCTTGTTTATCCATTTATTACAGTACTGTTATTCTCAACTCGTTTTGTAGCCGACAGCCCCCTATTATTTATTGCTGTCAGTGCTATTGCCCAATTTTTTATTAGCAATACGCAGCCAATGGAAAATAAACTCTATCTCGATGCAGCCGAATACAGTGAGCGGGAAACTGGTATTAGTGCCAAAGGCAGTATATTAAGTATTGCCACAGTTGCTGACGTGGGAGCGACATTGATTAGAAATCTTGTAATATCAGCAGTTTTTATTATTATTGGATATACTGCTGTAGATGTTAGCGATGCAATAAAGCAGCGAATTGTTGATACCTACTCGCTTTTACCTGCTTTGTTTCCGGTCATTGCATGGGTGTCGATGTTCTTTTTCTATAAATTAGCACCCGAAAAAAAAAGAATAAACAATGAAAAATAAGATTGATAATTGGAAAGAGAAAGTATTCGAAACTGCCGACAAATACAAAGAAAATTTGGAATTTCATATAAATATCGGACAAAGCGAGAATGAATTATCCGATTTTATTGATGAACTGCAATCAATTATTCGTACTAATAAGAGTATTTTATCTGCTATTTTCCCTTTTGTTGTTAAGCGTAAACAGAAAAGAAATAAAAATCAAGCAGTATTGCTCGAGCAATCGTTGACTAAATGTTTTGCCCAAGTGAAGGAGCAACAGATTTTCTTAGAACAGGTCATTGGCAAAGATATTGAAATATACAAGCACGAACCAATCATCGGCGAATCGGAAGAATGTATGGAAATTGTGGCAATAATAAGCGAATCGTTTGATAAAATGCTAAACTGTAATCAAAAAATTTCTCTCGAAATTCAGTCGTTTCTCGATGTTCTGCATTGTTTTTCTTGTTATGACAATCTGCTTGTTGCGTTAAATAAATTAACGCTCGCTCAATCAGCCGACAAAGTTGAACGGCAAAAGCAATACAATTACATTCGTATGACGTGGCGACTGCTTTTTTATCGTTGGAAAAATATGCATAATTAAAATAATTCGTTAATTCGTAGTTAATATTTCTGCAAAATGCTGTATCAATATATATACAAATTAAACTTAAATGGAAATGATTAAATATGTAGCACTAAAAATAAATAAGTTAAAGAACTATTTTATTGATTGGCTTTATTTGTTTTTGCGCTATTTTAACACTCGTAAAACGTCGCTGAAAAAGGCGTATTCCGGCAAATTCCTAATAGGAACGGCGTTTAACAAATCTCTGCGGCATAAGAGCCAAAGAAAACCTTACCATTTGTTGCATAAACATTTCAATGTTGTTACAATAGTTGGCTGTCTTAAACCTTATGTTACTCATCCTTCGCAAGATGTTTTTGATTTTAACGAGGCAGACGGAATGGTTGATTGGGCTGAAAAACACAATATGCCAATCGTGGGGCATTACTTAGTCAGCAGTTTATTTTTTCCTCAATGGATTTATTCCGATAAGGATGGTAATGATGTATCCCGCGAAGAATTAATCGACCGTCTGCGCATCTACATTACCACCGTAGTTGGTCGCTACAAAGGCAGAATTCACACTTGGGAAGCTGTACACGAAGTGTTTAATAACGATGGAATTTACTTAAATTCAAAATTTCACAGCATTATTGGCGAGGACTTTGTGCGCTTGTCGTTCGACTTTGCCCGCCAAGCCGACCCTGACTGCGAACTGTGTTATTCCGATGCCATTTTGTCGATGGAAGCAAAGCGCAACGCAGTAGTGGAAATGGTAAAAAAACTGCAAGCACAAGGCACAAAAATAGATACAATAGGGATGCAAGGGCATTGTCATTTGGGTTTCCCGAAAATAGAGGAAATGGAAAAAAGTATTATTGCATTTCACGAATTGGGCTGCAAAATCAGTATTACCGAAATGGATTTATCAGTACTTCCTGTGTATAATCCTAGAGTGTTAAATACAGCCACAGCCCTTAGTCCCGACTATTGGCAATCGTTAAATCCATTTAGCGAAGGTCTTCCAGATAAAATTGCAAAAATGCAAGCGCAAAAATATAAAGACTTGTTCGCTCTGTTTATTAAGCACGCTGATAAAATCGACCGCGTAACTCTTTGGGGAATTACTGACGATACTTCGGCAAAAAACGATTTTCCTGTTATTGGGCGCACTGATTATCCGCTACTATTCGACAGAAATTACAAGGCAAAACCGGTAGTAAAAGATTTAATTGAAATGGCATTGAAAGCGTGAGAATATTGCTTTATTTTTATGATAACTCAATGTTTCATCTAAATTAATTTTGTTCTACTCTCACAGGATTTTAAACCCTGTGAGAGTTTTGATTTTCTACTTCGAATAATTCTATAACCACGAAGTAAATGAAGTTACCCTAAGTTTTAATTAATTGAAAAAAAAATGCAGCCCAAAATGCAAAAAAAACATTTTGGGCTGCTTGATATTATTGTCCTGTCAAAATTTACTTTTCTTCAAATAATTTGTTAAATTCTTCGACGCTTATTTCCTTTGTATCGAGTGTTACTTTCGATTTTATCACATCAAGTACTTTGTTTTCGGATAAGCGGTCGGCAAGGTTTTGAACTGTTTCTTCTTTTTTGAGCATATCCTCGGCAAAATGCGTAATGTATTCTTCTTCGGGGTTGTAAATTCCGTATTGAGCAAACTGCGAAGCGGCAACTTTTTTGGCGTATTGACGAATTTCTTCATCGCTTACAGTTAATTCGTTGGATTTCATTATTTTGCTGACAATTATTTGCCATTTTAGGGTGTCCAACATTTTTGAGAAATTTTTCTCAATTTCTTCTTCGCTAAGTTTCTCATTGCTTATTTTTACCCAACGTTTCAGGAAATCGGCGGGATATTCTACCGCGTTGTATTTTTCGAGAATTACCTGACGAGCGTCCACTCCAAAACGGTAATTGCTATCAGCCTCAAGCGATAGGTCAAGACTTTCTTTTATTTTTTGACGAAATTCTTCTTCCGACTTTACCGTGCCTTCGCCATAAACTTTGTCGAAAAGTTCCTGATTTATTTCGGCATTGTAATAACGTGTAATTCCTTCGATAGTAAAACGAAAATCAGACGTGAGGTCTTGCACATCTTCTTTTTTCAGTTTTAGCAACGAGGCGAGTTCGGCTTGACTTTCGAATGCTTTTGCCGGATTAAAATCTATTGCTGCCGATTTTGCGGCTGCGGCAAATTTTTGTTTTTCGTCTTCGTTTTTGAAATATGCAGGAGTCATCACAGCGTCCGACAACTTTATACCGCCTTCTTTTGGCTCGCCGTTTTCGAGTTCCTCAATTGTGCCTTTTATCATATCGCTCAGTTCGGCAGTTTCTTCCTGCACATATTTTCCGTAACGTGATGTATGCGATTTAATCTGAGTTTCAATCATTTCGGCGTTTGCCGCTATTTGGTAAAATACAACTTTGTCGTCAGAGGTAAGTTCAACTTCAAATTGCGGAACAAGAGCAACATCAAATGTAAATTCAAAATCTTCTTGTGTTTCAAAGTCAATATCCTGCTGCTCGTCTCTGTTTGGCAATGGCTCGCCAAGCACTTCGAGTTTGTTTTCGTTAATATATTTTGAAAGATTGTCGCTAAGCAACTTGTTAATTTCTTCGGCTACTATCGATTTTCCGTACATTTTCCGCAACATTCCGGCAGGCACCATACCGGGGCGAAAACCGGGAACATTTGCTTTTTTGCGATATTCGCGAAGTTGTTTTTCTACATTAGGTTCGTAGTCTGCTTTTGCAATTTGAAGTGTAATAGCAGCGTTGCATTGGTCGATGTCTTTTCTGACGATATTCATTTTATTAAGTTTTAAAAATTTATTTTTCAAAAAAATCGGGCTGCAAAATTACTATTTTTTTTTCATAAACAAATAAAAATAACAAGATTTTTGGGTGTGAACTGATAATGGAGCATTAATTTTAAAATTTTCATTTCTGCATTTCCCAAAAAACGTGGCAAAATAAATATTTTCACAACCTTATATATTGCTATTCCGAAAAAAAACAATACCTTTGCGGCAATTAATCAAAAAGTCTAAAAAATAATTGTAAAAAAATGAATGTAATTACAAAAACCATCACATTGGGTGATGGACGTGAAATTACCATCGAAACCGGTAAATTGGCAAAACAAGCCGATGGTGCTGTGATGGTAACAATGGGCAACACTATGCTTTTGGCAACAGTTTGTTCAGCCCAAGATGCAGTCCCCGGCACAGATTTTATGCCTCTGTCGGTGGATTATAAAGAAAAATTTGCTGCCTCAGGTCGTTTTCCGGGCGGTTTTACTCGTCGCGAAGGTCGCCCTTCGGACTACGAAATTCTCGTTTCACGCTTGGTTGACAGAGCATTGCGTCCGCTTTTCCCTGACGATTTCCATGCCGAAACTTTTGTGAATGTAACCCTTTACTCAGCCGATGGCGTTGATATGCCTGATGCATTAGCCGGATTGGCAGCATCGGCGGCACTTGCGGTTTCGGATGTGCCGTTTGGCGGACCGATTTCCGAAGTGCGTGTGGCGCGTATAAACGGAAAATTTGTGGTTAATCCTACGTATGCGCAACTTGAAAATGCTGATATGGATATTATCGTGGCTGCTACGCTCGACAATATTATGATGGTGGAAGGCGAAATGAAAGAAGTGAGCGAAGACGAGTTGCTCGCCGCTATGAAGGTGGCTCACGATGCCATAAAAGTACACTGCAAGGCTCAATTAGAATTGATGGAAGCAGCAGGTAAAACCGTAAAACGCGAATATCATCACGAAGATAATGACGAAGATTTGAAAAAAGACGTTTGGGCTAAAACTTACGATAAAGCATACGTGCTGGCAACTTCGTGTAATACCGATAAACATTCGCGGAGCGACAATTTTGCAAAAGTAAAAGAAGAATATATTGCAACGCTTGAGCCCGAAGTGGCAGCCGAAAAGAAAGGATTGATTGACCGCTATTATCACGCAGTCGAAAAAGAGGCTATGCGCCGCTCTATCCTCGACGAGGGAAAACGTTTGGATGGTCGCAAAACAACCGAAATTCGCCCTATTTGGTCGGAAGTAGGCTATTTGCCGGGACCTCACGGCTCAGCAGTATTTACGCGTGGCGAAACACAATCGCTGACATCAGTAACTTTGGGTACAAAAATGGACGAGAAAATCATTGACGAGGCACTTGTACAAGGCAAAGACAGATTTTTGTTACACTATAATTTCCCTCCATTTTCAACCGGTGAGGCTCGCGCATCGCGTGGTACAGGTCGCCGCGAAATTGGTCATGGTAATTTGGCTTATCGCGCTCTGAAACCTATGTTGCCCGATGGCTATCCTTATGTGGTGCGCGTGGTTTCCGATATTTTGGAATCCAACGGCTCATCGTCGATGGCTACGGTTTGCGCCGGTACATTGGCTTTGATGGATGCCGGTGTGCAAATTAAAAAACCTGTTACCGGTATCGCAATGGGACTTATTTCGGAAAATAAAGGAACAAACTTTGCCGTACTATCCGATATTTTGGGCGACGAAGACCACCTTGGCGATATGGACTTCAAAGTAACCGGCACACGCGATGGCATTACTGCTACGCAAATGGATATAAAAGTTGATGGTTTGTCGTTCGAGATTTTGGAAAAAGCCCTTAATCAGGCAAAAGCAGGTCGTCTGCATATAATGGACAAAATTCAGGAAACACTTGCTGCTCCTCGTGCCGACCTCAAACCTCACGCACCGCGAATTGTGGTGATAATGATACCAAAAGAAATGATTGGTGCAGTGATAGGACCCGGCGGCAAAATTATTCAAAATATGCAAGCCGAAACAGGCGCAGTAATTGCCATCGAAGAAATTGGCAACCAAGGTCGTGTGGAAATTGCAGCCACCAACAAAGATTCGCTCGATGCCGCTGTACGTATGGTAAAAGGCATTGTGGCTGTCCCCGAAGTGGGCGCAACTTATTCGGCAATTGTAAAATCAATTATGCCTTACGGAGCGTTTGTAGAATTTATGCCCGGCAAAGAAGGACTGCTGCACATTTCGGAACTTGACTGGAAACGTATCGAAAAAGTAGAAGATACCGGACTTAAAGAAGGCGACAAAATTGATGTCAAACTGCTTGAAGTAGATGAACGCACCGGAAAGTTCAAACTTTCGCACAAAGCACTGATGCCCAAACCATAAGGCAAGTAGGCAGATAATAAGTAATGTAAAATGTAAAATGGCACAAGATGCAATCTTTCAATCATTTACAAAATATGTAATGTAACATTATTTTATTCTTATTACTTAAAAACGCAGGTTGTAAAATATTTTTTACAACCTGCATTTTGTTTGTGGGTAGTGAAACTCTAACAAGGTTTAAAAGCCTGTTAGAGTTACAGCCCGTATCATTAACCATTATTCTTTGTGTCTTTGTCTGAATCCGGATTTTCAGGATTAAATGATTTTCTTGATAAGAAACGGGCTGCACAAGTTCAATCCATTTCTTAATCATCTTAATCATTAAAATCATATTAAAATCAAAGTTCAGACAAGAAAATGACGTACTGCTGTTGTGTTTCCCATCAATGGTAGGAGTTGTTCGTGATAGATGAAAAAACAAGGCTTTTAATCATTCAATTTTTGCAGCATAAGTTCCAAATCTTCGTCAATTTTGCGAAGATTATTTTTGCATATAGCAATAAGTTCAACCGCAGTTTTTACTTTTTGCGCAATTATCTCCATATTTGTTTCCGAATTGTTTTCTAATTCGTTCAAAATTTTTTCTAATTCGCTAAGTGCCTCTGTGTATGTTATTTTCTTCTCGTTCATAATTTGTTGATTTATAAGATTTTCCCATCACGCATTTCGATAACTCGGTCGGATAGGGTGGCAAGTTCTTTGTCGTGAGTAACAATTACAATTGTCAGCCCGAATTTGTCGCGCAGGCGGAAAAGTAATTTGTGTAATTCTTCTTTATTTGTGGTATCCAGACTGCCCGAAGGCTCGTCGGCAAAAATCAATTCCGGCTGATTTATCAATGCTCGCGCCACAGCAACTCGTTGTTTTTCACCGCCCGACAATTCAGCCGGTTTATGTTCCAAACGCTCCGAAAGCCCAAGTTCAGCAAGGATTTCTTTTGCTCGTTCGGCGGCTTTTTTACTGTTTTCACGTGCAATAAGTGCGGGAATCATCACATTTTCGAGTGCGGTAAATTCGGGCAACAACTGATGAAATTGAAAAACAAAACCGATATGCCGATTTCTAAATTCAGCAAGTTGACGTTCGTTAAGAGTGCCGGTATTAGTGCCGTTTATCACAATAGTACCGGAATTTGCCTTGTCGAGCGTGCCGAGAATTTGCAGCAAAGTAGTTTTTCCCGCCCCGCTCGGTCCCACAATCGACACTATTTCGCCGCGCTGTACTTTCAAGTTTACACCTTTTAGCACTTCGAGAGTGTCGAACGATTTATGAATATTTTGTGCGTTTATCATCTGTTTTGAAACTTAAAAACGGGCAAAAAATCCTATGTTAACAAGTCCTTTATAGCCAAATCCGAGTTCGGCAAAACCGCCAAAATTGTTTCCGAACTTTAAGCCAATAGGCGTGATTTGGAAATCAGGAATAATTTTGCCATCCGTTTTTATATCGCCGTTGTCGTATTTTCTTTCCAAATTAATGAAAGTGCCGCCAATACCTGCCAAACCGTAAAGTTTGAAATTTTGGCTGTTCACATAATTAAAACTTGCCTCACCCGCCAGCGTGCCGATAAAACTGTTTTTTTTGCCCTTAAACGAAACGCCGGTTCCCGATTGCTCAAAATCGCTGTGTTCAGTACCTGCGGCAATAGTTGCACCAAGTCCAAACCTGCTGCCGAGCGTATATTTGTACGCCAAATGAAAAACCGGAGACGCTTTGGAGTTG
>JAITXR010000024.1 GCA_031284665.1 Paludibacter sp. | reverse complement strand
TGAGTCTTTATTTGGCGTTAAAACGGATGCTGATGCTGTTCAAATTCAAAAAACGCGCAAAGAATTTGAGGGCGACCTTACTCTCGTCGTTTTCCCGTTTGTAAAATCGGCGCGCCGCTCTCCCGAAGATACTGCGCGCATTATGGGTGATTATCTGCTGCAAAACGAACAAAATATTGCAAAATACAATGTTGTAAAGGGTTTTCTGAATATTACAATCAACAAAACATATTGGATAACACAACTTAACGCTGTGGCTGCCGACAATAATTACGGCTTTGAACAATCGCCAAAACACGATGGTGTGATGATGATAGAATATTCGTCGCCAAACACCAACAAACCGCTACACTTGGGGCATATCCGCAATAATCTTTTAGGTTTCAGTCTGGCTGAAATTCAAAAAGCAAACGGCTGGAATGTGGTAAAAACAAACATTGTGAACGACCGCGGAATACATATTTGTAAATCGATGCTCGCGTGGTTGCTCTTTGGCAATGGCGAAACTCCCGAAACTGCGGCGATGAAAGGCGACCATTTGGTGGGGAAATATTATGTGGAATTTGACAAAGCATATAAATTGCAAATCAACGAGTTAATGGCAAAAGGCTTGAGCGAAGAAGATGCAAAAAAAAGCGCGCCAATAATTCTGCAAGCGCAGGAAGTATTATTAAAATGGGAAAATGGCGACAGCGAAGTTCGCGCATTGTGGGAAAAAATGAACTCGTGGGTGTATGCCGGTTTTGATGTTACGTACAAAAAAATGGGTGTCGATTTTGATAAAATTTATTACGAATCACAAACCTATCTCACAGGTAAACAGGAAGTTGAACGCGGAATGGCTGATGGGAAATTTTATCAACGCGAGGATAATTCCGTTTGGGCTGATTTGACAGGCGATGGGCTTGACGAAAAACTTTTGCTCCGCTCCGACGGGACTTCCGTTTATATGACTCAGGATATTGGTACTGCTAAATTGCGTTACGCCGATTACGATATTACAAAAATGGTGTATGTAGTTGGGAACGAGCAAAACTATCATTTTCAGGTACTTGCTATTTTGCTCGACCGGCTGGGGTTTGCGTGGGGGAAAGACCTTACTCATTTTTCGTATGGAATGGTTGAACTGCCCGAAGGAAAAATGAAAAGTCGCGAAGGCACTGTGGTTGATGCCGACGACCTGATGGATAAAATGATTGAAACTGCCCGCCAAACTGCCGAAGAACTTGGCAAACTTGACGATTGTAGCCCCGAAGAAATTAATAATATCGCTGAAATGGTGGGGCTGGGCGCACTAAAATATTTTATTCTGAAAGTTGACCCGAAAAAAAATATGACTTTCAATCCAAAAGAAAGTATAGATTTTAACGGAAATACAGGTCCTTTTATCCAATACACGCACGCCCGCATAAAATCGGTTTTGCGCAAAGCATCGGAGCAGAGTATTGATTTTCGGCATAATCAAAATACTGCGCTGCAAATTTCGGACAAGGAAATTGAACTGATAAAACTGCTTGCCGAATTTGCGGCGGTAGTAAAACAAGCCGGCGACGAATATTCTCCGGCGTTGATTGCCAACTACGTTTACGAATTGGTAAAAGAATATAATCAATTTTATCACGATTTTTCAATCCTGCGCGAAGAAAATCAGGAGATTAAACAATTCCGTCTTTTGTTATCCGAACAAGTGGCTAAAATTATAAAATCGGGAATGAAACTACTCGGAATCGAAGTGCCGGAGAAAATGTAAAAATAGTGATTAACGATTAGTGATAAGTGATTAGTGTGCCAATGAACAATTTGCCAATAAACAATTTGCCAATGAACAATGTGCCAATTAAGAAATTAAGAAATGAAAAGACTATTAACTATTCACTATTCACTAACTTCAACTTGCTAACATCCATAACTGCTTACTTTTATGAAAAAAAACATTTACTCTACCGTTCTTTTGTTATTTGCATTGTTTGTTTTGAGTCATTGCTCGTCGCCAAAAAGTCTTCTCAACAAGGGAGATTATTATCAGGCAAGCATTTCGGCAATTCAAAAATTGCGTTCGTCGCCGAATAACGCTAATGCTCAAACAGTAATCGTACAAGCATATCCGCTGGCGCTGCAACTTGGGCAACGCGCTATTGCTAATGCTCAACTGCGCAACGATG
Organism: Paludibacter sp.; assembly: GCA_031284665.1. Lineage (GTDB taxonomy): Bacteria > Bacteroidota > Bacteroidia > Bacteroidales > Paludibacteraceae > JAITXR01. Next base: position 475 of record JAITXR010000024.1, on the reverse strand, counting down.
TTGCAAAATACGACGAAATTATTTTTCAATATTCGCAACTCAACAATCTGTCGAATCAAATATACGCTTGCCCAAAAGCGTACGAACTTATCGGCACACCGCAGGAATTTTTGAGCGAGTTGGAACAGACAAAAGTTAAAGCCGCCGAACAATTTTATAATCAGGGAGTGAATGCGCTGAAAAACAATACGATTGACCAAGCGCGTCTTGCCTATTCATATTTTTCGCGTGCCAATGCATATTCTCCGGGTTATCGCGATGTAATCAAAAAAATTGAGGAAGCGTGGTTTTATTCCACTTTACACGTGGTAGTGTATCCGCCTCAAACGTCAATGCGTTTTCAGGTTTCTGCCGACTTTTTCTACAATAATCTCATTGCCGAAATGACTCGCACAAATCAATATAAATTTGTTCGTTTCTACACTCCCGACGAGGCACGAAACGAAGGAATGACAAATCCTAACCAATATATTAT
>JAITXR010000005.1 GCA_031284665.1 Paludibacter sp. | reverse complement strand
TTACAATTAATCAGTTTGTAAAAAACAAATAAATACTTGATTATTAAATATATAGATATTTATAAAATAGTTAAAATATATGTTTTACACAATGGTTAAATATTAACGCAACGGCAGTAATTGATAATTAAAGAACGATAACAGCAAGTGAAGTCCGGCATTGCTTTTTTACCTAAACTTTGATTTTCCTGATTTTAGGGATTAAGATGATAAGAAACGGATTACCCTAACAGGGTTTTAAAACCCCTGTTAGGGTTTGCTGTGTAGTGTGTCATTATTTTTGGTATGAATCAAGATTTTCAGGATTAAATGATTTTCTTGATAATACAAAGAAAACAGAAGTTACCGTGAACAGCAGCCTTATTCCGTGTACCTTACACCGTTCATCGTTCACCCTTTCGTGGCGCATTAACAATTATTTCGGTGCTGTGCGATAAAGGTAAATTCCAACAGCAAGAAACAATATATTTGGCAACCATGCCGCTAAAAATGGCGACATAAGACCGGAAACCGAAAAGGTGGTGGAAAAAGTCGAAAACAATATATACAATGAACTAAGTGCCAATCCAACACCCAAATGTAAACCCATTCCGCCACGTACTTTGCGCGACGAAAGCGAAACGCCAATCAAAGTCATAATAAATGCCGCTAATGGCATAGTGAAACGCTTGTAATACTCGTCGGCAAAGGCTTGAATGTTGCCTACACCGCGATTTTTTTGTCGTTTTAAATAACCGCCAAGTTCCGAAACCGTCATTTTTGGACTTTCAGCCGAAGTAATAAAAAATTCAAAAGGCTCGACGTTAATTATAGTATCGAGGCTCGCTCCGCGCGAAATGCTTTCGTACATTCCATTAAAATTGCGCTGCAAATAAGTGTTTAACGTCCAATTATATGCCGAATCCCATTTAATCGATTCAGCCGTAAGGCGCGACACCAATGTTTTGCCATCAAATTTTTCCAACGAAAAACGATAACCCGTATTTGTCTCTACTTCAAAGCGTTCGATATACAAAATCACCCCATGCTCTACTTCCATTTGCACGTTTCGAGCATGACTTTGTTTTATTTTTTTGACGTATAAATCTTCAAAATCGAGCATTTTTTCGGTGGAATGTGGAATCACGTAAGCTCCCAATGTAAACGATATAATGCTGATTAACAGCGCGGAAAGAAAATATGGCAGCATCAAACGCCGAAAACTTACTCCACTTGCCAAAATTGCTATTATTTCAGTGTTCCCTGCCATTTTGGATGTGAAAAAGATTACCGAAATAAACACAAACAAGGGACTGAACATATTCATATAAAATGGAATAAAATTCAGATAATAGTCAAAAATTATTGCATGGAGAGGAGCATTGTTATCAAAAAAATTGTCAAGTTTTTCGGTCAAGTCAAAAACTACCGATATACTCAATATCAGCACAATAGAAAAAAAGTAAGTACCCAAAAATTTTGCAATTATGTAGGTATCAATCCGTTTAAGCCCTATTTTTCGATAATTAAAAAGCATTTGTTATATTGTTGAAGTTAAAGAAGTTATCAAGTTCGTAAAGTTATCAAGTTATGAAGTTAAAGAAGTTATAAAGACGGACTAAGGTTGCTGTTGCACACACCGTGTACCTTGCTCCGTGCATCGTGTACCTGCGGTCGTAATCCGTAACTTTATTAATTCTACATTTTACATTTATTACAGTCTTCTCCCAAGTTGTTCAATCATTTCGCGTTTCCACGTTACAAAACTTCCATCCTCAATTTTATTTCGCGCCTCGCCAACCAGCCAAAGATAAAACGCAAGGTTATGAATTGACGCGATTTGCATTGCGAGCAATTCCTTGCTTACAAACAAGTGGCGCAAATAGGCTTTGGAATATACTGTATCGACAAACGAAGTGCCGCAAGGGTCGAGTGGCGAAAAATCGTTTTTCCACTTTTCGTTTTTCATATTCATTATTCCATTTCGGGTAAAAAGCATACCGTTACGCCCATTGCGGGTAGGCATTACACAATCGAACATATCAACTCCGCGTTCTATTGCCTCCAGAATATTTTGCGGTGTACCTACTCCCATCAGGTAACGCGGTTTGTCCGCCGGCAAAATTTCGTTCACTATTTCAATCATTTCGTACATTTTGTCAGTTGGCTCACCAACCGCCAAACCGCCAATTGCATTTCCATCGCCGTTTTGGTCAGCAATAAATTTTGCCGCCTCACGCCTCAATTCAGGATACACACAACCCTGAACAATAGGAAAATAGGCTTGCGCATAACCATATTTTGGCTCTGTAGAATCAAAATGTTTTTTCCCGCGCAGCAACCAGCGATGAGTCAATTCCATCGACCTGCGAGCATAAGCGTAATCGGCAGTGCCGGGAGTACATTCGTCGAAAGCCATAATAATATCAGCACCTATACTGCGCTGAATATCAACAGTATATTCAGGCGTAAAAAGATGCTTACTGCCATCAATATGCGAACGGAAAATTGCACCTTCTTCTTTCAATTTGCGATTTTCGCTAAGCGAAAACACCTGAAAACCGCCACTATCGGTAAGAATTGGTTTATCCCAACCGTTAAACTTGTGAAGACCGCCCGCCTGTTCCAAAATCTGAACTCCCGGACGGAGATATAAATGATAAGTATTCCCCAGAATTATCTGCGCATTTATATCGTCTTTCAGTTCGCGGAAATGAACGCCTTTAACCGACCCGACAGTGCCTACCGGCATAAATATCGGGGTTAAAATATCGCCGTGTGCTGTCGAAATTTTTCCTGTGCGGGCTGCCGAATTGTTATCTATATGTTCAAGTGTGAAATTCAAAAGATAATAATGTTTTAAAGTATTAAATCGAGGCAAAGATACTCAATCTTTCTGAAAATAAAAATATTTTTTTAATATCATATCTTGAAACTTAATATTATTAATTATCTTTGCAATTCTCAATGCAAAAATATTAACATTGAATTAAATCAACAAGATTTAATTTTATCTAAAAACACATGATTAAAGCAGCAATTATTGGTTTGGGGAAAATGGGATTATCCCATGTTTCAATAGTAAATGCTCATCCAAATGCAAAAGTAGTAGCGGTATGCGACATTTCTACTCTTGTATTGGAAGCGTTTCGCAAATTCTCAGATATTAAAACCTATACTGATTATATAAAACTTTTCGATAACGAAACGCTTGATTGCGTGATAATCGCATTACCTACTCGAATGCACTATCAGGTCGTACGACTTGCGTTGGAGCGCGGGATTCACGTTTTTTGCGAAAAACCATTTGTGCTTAACGAAGACGAATGTGACGAACTTGTAAAATTGGCAGCCAAAACATCCCTTGCAAATCAAGTGGGGTTTCATAACAATTTTATTGGCACTTTTATTCAACTCCGCAAGTATATTCAGGGAGGGTTGTTGGGCGATTTGTTCCGTTTTTCGGGAACTTCATACGGTCCGGTTGTTACTAATCAGAAGAGTAATACATGGCGGTCGAAACCCGAAGAAGGTGGTGGTTGTCTTTACGATTATGCCTCGCACGTGATAAACCTTGTTCAAACCAATATCTCAAAATGCGTTAAAGTCTTCGGCTCGTTGACCGAAAAATACTATTCAGCCAATGTGGACGATGCTGTATATGCGCTTGCCGAACTCGAAAATGGAATACGAGGCGCAATAATAGTGAATTGGAGCGACGAAACTTATCGAAAAATGTCAACCACAATAAGTGTTCAGGGTAAAAAAGGAAAAATAATAGCCGATGCCACCGAGATAAAAATCTATTTGACTGAAGAAAACAAAAAATTTGGACTGCCTCAAGGTTGGACAATACAGAACATTGCAGAACTTGCTTTGCCGGTAAATTTTTATCTGCGCGGCGAAGAATATTCTGCGCAAATAGACTATTTTATCGACTGCATAATTAATCATAAACCCACAGAAATAAACTCTTTTGCACAGTCGCAAAGCACCGACAAAGTAATAAATATGATAATTCAAAACTCAAAATTAGTACAGTAATGGATAAAGTATTATTTGGCGACAATCAATTTTTTGCAGTTAATCATATTTCCGACGAAAAGTCAAGGCAGCAATCCATCAAATTTCGCAAAGACAGCACCATCATACAGGTACTTGATAGTGCTATTGATGCCGGAATCAATACTTTTATGTGTACCACTCACGACCGCATAGCGTCAGTTTGCGATGCCGTGCGCAGTAATCCTGAGCGTTACCGAGATTTCAAGATATATCCATGTATGCCCTACGCACACAAGTACGCCAATGCCGTTACCGAACTTGGAATGCTCGGCACTCTGAAACAATATATTCCGGGTAATTTTTTCACTACCATTCTCAAAGGCGGCTCTGCATATATGAGTAAAGATTACATCAAACTGCTTGAAATACTTGTAGATGCCGAAATGAAAATGTTTAAGGGAGTAAACACACCTGTAATATTTATTCAAAATGTAATTACAGATATGATTTTGGGGTTCGGAATGTACGATGTTTTGGCT
>JAITXR010000387.1 GCA_031284665.1 Paludibacter sp. | reverse complement strand
AAACTTATTACCTTTGTGCCCGCGAGCGTAAAATATTTGCCTTTTTAGCTCAGTTGGTAGAGCAATTCATTCGTAATGAATAGGTCTGGGGTTCGAGTCCCCAAAAAGGCTCAAAAATTTTGTTATTTCTCATCCTTTGTTTCGTTTTTGATTACTTCCCAGCATTGTTTTGCCAATTCAAAGTTTTTGTCATTAAAAACAAAAGTACATTTGTGAACTTTTATCGGTTTGTCATAATCTATTCCACTTTCAAAATCAAATGTTTTTTATGTTGATTTCTATTAATATACCCGATAATCCCCAATATAGTACCATATTCGTCCATTGTATTGTCCCTTTGAGTTAATTCTATCCATTGTGGATATTGTTCTTCTAATTGCTCAAAATTAATACAATTGTTCTTATATTTGCTTAGTTCTATAAGTTGTCTATTGTTTGTAATACAAATGTGGTCAATAGATATTTGTTTTTGAAAGATAAAATCAAGCAATGTCGAAAGATTTGTATCCTCGAAAAAACAAGACTCAACTCCCCAAAAACCATCTTTATCTACTGTTATATAAGTCTTGAAAAATTTATTGTCATCTAAAAGACATTCATTATCAACAATATCTGTTGCTATAAAAATTAATACCATATATTAATGTACAAATTATTTCATTTTTTTATTTTCTGCCAAACTGCATCAACCTCTCTTTTTGTGTTATGCTTATCCGCAAAAGTACTAATTATTTCTTAAATACAAAAAAAATCAAATAACGGATTATTCTAAATTATAAGATGGTAATTTTATTATTTCATAATTTTTTTTACTTTTGCAAACTAAAAGTTAAGATTTATCAAAAGAATATTTTTCTGCCTTTTTGTCTTCTTGTTTATTTATTAAGCGTAAGTGTTTTTTTTCGATAGCTATTCGGGGAACTGAAGGCAATAAGACAAAATAAAACATAAGTACGTCTTTTGAATTTCTGGATTGCTTACTCGATAAATCGGGAGACCTCGGGATACGCAGGGGAAACAATCCAGAGAATTAATAATAATTATTAATGAAACTACTAATTAGATAACTTCTCTAACTTCTAATTTTACAAACTTTACAAACTTTATTAACTTTCGTAACTTCTATCTTCTAACTTTATGAACTTTACAAACTTTACAACTGCCTGTTTTATGAAAAAAATCGTTCTAATATCTTTGTTTTTCTGTTTTTCGATGCAATTTATCGTAGCGCAAACCGAAACCGGAGTTTGGACATCACTGTCAATCGACAAAAGAATCAAAAAATGGCAATTTTCAGCCGATACCGACATTCGTACTTATGGCGGAGATAATGTTTATTATTTTGGTTTAATCGACCGTTGGAGTATTGGCGTAAATGCTAAATATCAAATAATCAAACCATTGGAAGTAAGTTTGAATTATCTTATAATGAATAAATTGGATACAAAATATGCAAATTATCAATGGCGGCATCGTGTTATTCCCACCATTCAAGCAAAGCAAAAATGGGGCGATTTGCAATTTTCGTTGCGTGAGCGCATTCAGTTTACCACCAAAGACGACAGCAAGCGCATTCGTCCCGACGGCTCGATTGACCATTACGCCGTCAATTCGGAATTTATTTGGCGAAATCGCTTTCAAATACAATATGACATTCCGCAAAGCAAAGTAAATCCGGCTGTTTCGGTCGAAAGTTTTTACGAACTCAATAATCCTAAAGGAAATCAGTTTCAAACAATTCGCTACACACTTGCGTTTAATTATCAGGTAAATAAGCAAAATTCCGTTGAGATTTTTAACCATTTTGATTATCAACCTAATGATTTGTCAATTGAAAAGTATGGAATTTATATACTTGGAATTTCGTATAGATATTCATTAAAATGAACGCCTGCGTTTTACAAAACTTATAACTATCGGGATATTCAGATAAATAAAAATCAAATAATTATTTATGAATAAAACAACAACTTTCCCTGTTCTGCAACTATCCTGTGCAGGCTGTGCGACTAATGTGCAGAAATGTTTGCGAAAACAGGCAGGCGTGAAAACTGCTAACGTTAATTTTGCCAATAAAACTGCCGTAGTAGAATATAATGCTTTGGTTATCAATGCAGAGCAATTGCAGTCTGCTGTGCGTTCCATCGGTTATGACTTGATTATTCCTTTGGAAGATGCGGATGATGATTATTCAGGTGAACAGTTAGAAATAGCAGAAAAACAACGTTATCAGCGTTTGAAAACCCGAACACTTTTAGCAATAATTTTGTCCGCAGGATTAATTGTATTGTCGATGACACCACTGATGCATCGCTCGTGGGCGGGATTTGTGATGGGATTATTGGCTACCCCAATCCTTTTTATTTGTGGCAATTCGTTTTTTATCAACGCATACAAACAGGCTCGACACAGGCAAGTAAATATGGATACGCTCGTTGCGCTAAGCACGGCAACCGCTTATTTGTTCAGCATATTCAGCCTTTTATTTCCGCAATTTTGGCATAGTCGCGGATTTCATTCCGAAGTATATTTTGAAACCGCAGGCGTATTAATAGCCTTTATTCTTATCGGGAAATTGCTGGAAGAACGTGCAAGTCGTAAAACATCGGCATCTATAAAAAAACTCATTGGTTTGCAACCCAAAACTGCCACAATTATCCGTTTTGGAGAAATAGCGGAGGAAACGCCTATAAAAAACATTCGCATCGCCGACATTATTCTCGTTAAAGCCGGCGAGAAAATCCCTGTTGACGGAATTATTACCGAAGGACATTCGTTTGTGGATGAAAGTATGATTAGCGGCGAGCCGATTGCGCTTGAAAAAGAAATCGGGCAGTCCGTTTTTGCCGGAACGCTCAATCAACACGGCAGTTTCCGATTGCGAGCCACCCAAGTTGGCAACAAAACATTGCTTGCCCAAATTATCCGATTAGTTGCCGATGCGCAAAATACTAAAGCGCCGATACAAAAGTTAGTTGATAAAATTGCAGGAATATTTGTTCCCGCCGTGGTCAGTATTGCTTTGCTTTCGGCGTTGTTGTGGGGCGTTTTTGGTGGCGAAAATGCGATTACTCACGCAGTTTTGGCGTTTATCACTGTGTTAATTATCGCTTGCCC
>JAITXR010000250.1 GCA_031284665.1 Paludibacter sp. | reverse complement strand
TTGTCAATAATTTCTTTTGGTTTTAGTTCGTCGCAAAGTGCTAAACTCAAACTGAACGCTGCCAAATTTACGGCTTCCCCTTCTTTATCTACACCATAAATATTGCGCAAAAGCGATTTTAGTACAGGTATTGTCGGGGGTAGTAATTCATTAGATTTTTTATCTCTATTTTGAAGTTTCCACATTTGAACCAAACGCTTAAACACAAGCACAAGGAAAATTCCCGAACCACAAGCGGGGTCAAGAGCATTAAATTTTGTCAAATCTACTTCTTGGTATTTCTTCAATGGCAAACATTCATCAACTAATAATTTTGCCAAATGTGAAGGTGTGTAGTAAAGTCCATTCTCGGCTTTGTTTTCACCCAAAAATTCTTCGTACAAACGGCTGATTAACTCAACAGGAATATATTGAAACTCAAAATATCGCATATCGGGAAATAATTCCTGCTGTGTTGAGTTTACATCTGTTTTACTTGTTTCCAGAAACTCGGCAAGAATAGATAAATCTTTGCCTTTTAATTTTGCTTTTTCTGTTTCTTCCCACTTAAATACATTGCCATTTAAGCCTGTGTCTTTATCATTCAAAACGTCCAAAAACGCAAGGATTTTTCCATTGCGTAGCACATCGGCAAGAGAATTTTCTTCTGCATATTTTTGGAAATAATCTTTATTTAAAGATTTTCGCTCTTCTAAATATTTTATTAATATTGACTGAACTATAATTTTTGAGATAATCTGGGCATCAACACCTTGCAGAACCTTGGATAATTGTTCGCGCACCTTGTGTATGTTTTCTATCAATTTGCCATAAGCGGAATTGGAAAACTTGAATTTATCCTTATTTACTTCTTCGTCCCAGAAAATGCCGGTTTTGATTTTTACAGCAAATTGTTCGTTATACAATTTGTCCGCCTTGGCTGTATATTTAAGATTTTGTACTAAATATTCGGGTTTGTAATCTTTTGTAATATGCTTGGTGCAGTCTAAAATCTTAATATTTGTATTGTAAAAAAAGCAAGCCAACGGTACTTCGCCGCTTGTCCAAAGTTTGGTTTGTATATCGGCAATATTTTTTTCGTTTTGCTCGCTAAAACTTTCGTCGGTTTTGTCGAACAGATACACTTGTGGCTTGTAACTGCCATTCAGTTGTTTGCGCAGATAAACGGCATCTGCACCAAAAGTTTTGGCATTATTGAGGTGGAAAATAATGTCTATATAATCTTCTTCCGGTATGTCCCCCACTAAAAATAAAGCATCATCGTAAGCATCTGCAACAGCAAAGCCTAATTGATTTAGACCTTGTTTAAACCGAGTGCTTATATTTTGATAGGCTACCATATAAATTTTTTATTAAACAAATGTATATAAAAAATGAGACAATACAAATTTTTTTTATTTAAAACTCAAAAAATATCCGTGTTTTTGTTTTTGATAAATTAGATTTATACCTTATAAACCGAAATAATGCAAGTAATTTCGATAACTTACTTCACCCACACATTTAGAATTTTTCCTACAAATACGCGGTGCAGTGAAGGCTCGTTGTTGTAGATTTTGACTACGGCGGGGTCGAGGAAGTTGTTCGGGGCAAAATCGTCGAAATAGACTTTTTCACATTCCAAAACCAAACGTGCTTCTTTGTAGTACACATTTCCGAGGTCGGTGTAGAGCGGCGTAAGTCCGGTAGCCTTTACTTTGTCGATGTCGCGCCCTGATTTTGAGCCGATTACTTTAAGTTTGTCGCGACATTCTTCGCCGAAAGCGCAAAGTGTGAAATATCGCTCGCGATTCATATAGGTAAATGTATTTCGCGAGTCGCGAACGTAAATAGTGGCAGTAGGGTAGCCCCATAAATTGCCGAGCGCGCCCCAACTTATTGTCATTAGGTTGTAGTCGGTGGATGTGCCTGCCGTTACTACCATCCAATCGTCGGCAAATAGTGATACGGGGTTGTCTTTCAACGTTTTAACATCAATTTGTTTGAACGATTTTGAACACGACGATAATGCTAATAGCATTAATACGAAAATAGTTAGTTTTGTTTTCATTGATTATAAAGTCTATTAAAAATTTAGAAATTAATTTGCGCTTTGATTTTGCTCTAACTCTAACAGGGTTTTAAACCCTGTTAGAGTTAATAATTATTGTACGTAATTTTAGAAATGCAAATGTATAAAAATATTTTAGATATAGATAAATATTTTTTATGATTATCCAAAAATCGTCCTAATGAGCGAAAAAGTCCCGCAGGGACGATACATTATTAACCGTAGTCTTTAGACTACGGTTAAAATGAATATCACAAATAGTCCCGCAGGGACGACACTTTTATTGCGCCAAAGTGTCGTCCCTGCGGGACTTATGAGTAAGTGAGCGACTGTCTATCCGTAAGCTAAAGCATACGGTTAATAGAGTGCTGTCCCCCGACACGTCGGGGCAGGCTTTGCAGGACAAATAGAGCAGGTTGCGGATAATCATTTAATTTTATCATTCTGTAAATCCTGATTCCGACAAAAGAGTAATGACGGACTAAGGTTGCTGCTTACGATAACTTCTCTAACTTCCCTTAACTTCTGTAACTTCAAACTCCTCAAACTGCTCAAACATTCAAACCGCTTAAACCATTCAAGCTTCTTCAAATCTGCATGCTTTTTTCATTTCGTGTGCAATATATTTTGCTTGTTCGTGCGTTAGTTCCGGAAAAATTGGCAGCGAAAGTACTTCGGCTGATAAAGTTTCGCTTATGGGGCATTGCGAGTTGATAAACGGCTCAAAAACAGGTTGTTGATGTAGCGCTGTGGGATAATAAACTGCTGTTGCAATACCTCGTTCGTTCATCAGTTTGCGAATTTCATCACGCTTATTTCCTTGAATTTTAACTGTATATTGATGGAAAACGTGCGTTGATTGGCTGTTGCGAGTGGGAATTTTTATTTCGGGGCAATCGGCAAATTCACTGTCGTAAATATTTGCTATATTTTGTCGCTCGGTAGTAAATTTATCCAGATACTTTAATTTTACGTTCAAAATTGCCGCTTGAATACTGTCGAGGCGCGAATTTATGCCGATACATTCGTGTTGGTAACGGATTTTGCTGCCGTGATTGGCTATTGCTCTGATTTTTTCGGCAAGTAAATCGTTATTGGTAAATACGGCTCCGGCATCGCCATAAGCACCCAAATTTTTTGACGGAAAAAACGATGTGCAGCCCACATCGCCTATACAGCCTGATTTTATTGTATTTTTATTTGTAAAAGTATAATCGGCATTAATGCTTTGGCAGGCATCTTCGATTACAAAAAGATTGTGTTCGCGCGCAATTTGTAAAATGCTTTCCATATCGGCACATTGCCCAAAAAGGTGAACGGGAATAATTGCTTTTGTGCGTTTTGTCAGCACTTTTTTTATCGAATCGGCAGTAATATTAAATGTGTCGTAATCCACATCGGCAAACACGGGCGTAAGTCCGAGCAACGCCACAGTTTCGGCAGGCGAAATAAACGTAAAATCAGGCACAATCACTTCGTCGCTCGGCTGCAAGTTTAGTGCCATTAGCGCAATTTGCAGAGCATCAGTACCATTGGCTGTGCCGATAGCGTGTTTTACATTTAATTGATTTGCTAAATTTTGTTCAAATTCCCGAACAATGCCACCGCGTATAAATTCCGACGAATATAAAACATTTTGGATAGCGGCATTAATTTCGCTTTGTAACGTAATATACTGATTTTTAAGGTCTAACATTGGAATGGCAGTCATCATTTTACAGGCTTTTTTTCGATAATATATTCTACTTCGGCAGGCGTAATTTGTATGTTCGAGATATAGGAAAGCAAAGTGTTAGTTTGTAGTTTTTGATGACTAACGTTGCGGTTTATTTTCCGGTAATCAAATTCTATTGATATATCGCTGTTATTCACCGAATTATAGTGGCTAATGTCGATATTAAAATGTGCGTTTACTTCCGAAGGGAAAGTTTTGATAATAATGTCGTTAGGGCAATTTATTATTTTTACAGGCAAGAGCAAAGTTTTTTCGGTAAATTTTCCTACTTTAACATTTACTGTTACTTCGTTCACTTGACTTTTGAGCATTGCAGGCAATGCAAGTTCGCAGTGTTTCTCGGTGTTTTTGTTCAGGCGATGCAGTGTAAGCAGTTTTGTTTTAATGCTTTTGAGCGTGTCGAGCATCGATTTTGGCGCAAAAACTGTTACCGATGTGGGCGATATTTCAATTTTGTCGGTTTGAATATACTGACTTTCGAGCGTAATGTTTGATACGAGTTCTATCGGCAGCGTTTTTGATTCTAAGCGTTGATATTTAAAACTTATCGAGTCGGGTTTTATCTCCATAATTTGCGAAGTAGGCAGCAGAATATCAACAAGTTGGGCGCGGAATTGTTGTGGGGTAATTTTCAGAGTTCCGCTTTCGGCAAATTGTTCCGATACTTCAATTTTCAGGCTGTGAGTGTTAATTTTTGAATACGAAAGCAGTTTAGTGCCTTTGTCGCGTATTTTTATTCGTACTTCGTCAGCCGATTGCCCTTGAATAAATACATTTTCGGGCATATTTACTATTGTAATCGGCAGATGGATTTCGCTTTCGCGCTCTTTGCCAAGCGAATTGACGAGCCAAAAAGCAAACGACACGCTCAAAAACAGCAAAAAGTTTAAAACATCCCTTGATGTAAAGAATGTTTTAAACTTATTGCAATAATATTTAAGCAATGTGTTACCGCTATTGTTCGACATTGTTTTGTGGGTGTTATTTCCCCTGTTGCTGAATGTCTTCCGGAGAAAGGTATATTGAATTTTTGTCAATTTTAATTTTAACGCCATCGGCAATTTCGAGCATTACCGACGATTCTTTTATTTCGCTCACAATTCCGTAAATTCCGCCTGAAGTTACAACTTTTGCACCTTTTTCGATGGATGCGCGTTGTTTACGAATTTCTTTTGCTTTTTTCTGTTGTGGACGAATCATAAATAAGTAAAAAATGGCGAAAATTGCCACCATCATAAGAATTGTTGACCAGCCTCCGCCTTTTTGTGCAGGAGCTGCGGCATCTGCTTGAAGTAAAATAGTTAGAATGTTCATTTTGTATTATTTTTAAATGGTTTGTAATTTTGGCAAAGTTAATTAATAAATCTAAACATCAATCTTCATCTTTGTTAAACGTAACAACTTTTATCAATTTATTATCATTTTTTAATTCTTTTACAATACTGTCAAGAATTCCATTCATAAAAGTCGGACTTTTTTCCGAACTATAATATCTTGCAATTTCGATATATTCGTTAAGCGTTACATTTATTGGAATTGTGGGAAAATCGGTTAGTTCGGCAACGGCAGTTTGCATAATCAGAATATCCATTATCGAAACTCGGTCTAACTCCCAATTTTTCAAGTGTTTATCAATAATATCCAACAATATGTCCTGTTCATCGATTGTTTTTTTTATCAATTTTCGGGCAAAATCAGAATCTTCTTCGTCGCGAAACATTGGCTGTAGTTCCTGAAATGCTCCATTTTCAAGGTCAAAGAATTTTATACTTTTGTCGATAAAACCTGATATATAACCCAATAAATCGATCCAATAAATACATTGTTCTTCGAGCGATTCTTCGAGATTGTCATTATTTGCGATGATTTGTTTGAAAATGTTTCTCCACAGCATTTTGTCATCTTCGTAATTTTCACCTGTTGCATTAATATATTGTAAATAGCAATCCGATTGCTCAATTTCATTAAACAACGATTTCGTAATGTCCTGATTATCAGCCCACGACAGTTTCCGTTTTGCCAAATACTCTTTCAATTGCTTATTACTCGCAAGTTGTTTTACAAATTGGTTGTTAATAAAACGGGTGTTTGGATTCAAGTCTTCCTTGGATGGTAACAAACGGTTGCGGCGAGCCTCAATTCTGCCCTCAGCATAATTCGTAATTAGTATTATAAGGTTTAGCAGATGGAAGTACAAGTCGTAGGTACGTTCCAAATTGTGCAACAATTCCTTTTCTGCGGCGGCAGCACTTTTGCTGCTGTTTTTATTGAGCGAATAGAGTACTTGTATAATTCTAATTCGCAAAAGAACTCGATTTATCATAAAAATTTATCACATTTTTTTTCGTGCTGCAAAAGTACATTATTTTATTGTTTATTGATTAATATATCTGAAAAAAAATTGTTTTAAATGCTTTTATTTCGCAAAAAATATTAATACTTACAAAAAAAAGGAAAAAACACTTGGTAAATAAAAAAAAATACTGAAATTTGTACGTTTTTATACAATCAAAATATTAATAAACCAAATGTTGAAAAAATTGAAATTATGGAAGGAGAAAAACGTAAAATTGAATTAGACCGTAAAGACAATGAAATTGTTTATTCCAAAGCAATTAAAGCCGGTAAACGCATTTATTATCTTGATGTAAAAAAGAGCCGTAACAACGACTTGTACCTTGCGATTACCGAAAGTAAAAAGAAGGTTAGCGGATTTGACGACAACGCCGAAGTGTCGTTCGAAAAGCATAAAATTTTCTTGTATCGCGAGGATTTTGAGAACTTTAGCGAAGGCTTGGTGGATGTAATTACTTATATTCGTAGCGAACAAGGTAGCGACCCATTGCGCCCCGAACGCCCTGATTATCATTCGCATACTGAAGTTTCCGAACATGCTTACAGCAAAAAACCGGCAGACGAAAGCGAAAATGTGAAATCAAAAAGCATTTTCAGTTTTTTTAGTAAAAACAGTTAAACAGTTAAAAAATTAATCAATCAAAAAAACAAATTACAAACAAAAATTATCATGGAAAATCTTTTTAATGTAAACGGCAAGGTAATGGTTATTACCGGAGGAGCCGGAATTCTTGGGCGCGGTATGTGTGAATATATGTGTTCGCAAGGTGCAAAAGTTGCAATTCTCGACCTTGGCAAAGATGCCGGCGAAACTCTTCAAAATTCGCTAACCGACAAAGGCTATACCGCTAAAAGTTATGTGGCAAACGTGTTGAATGCCGAAAGTCTCGAGGCTGTGGCAAAAGAAGTTTTGGCTGACTTTGGCACAATAGATATTATTGTAAACGCTGCCGGTGGCAATATGGGCGGTGCAACTATTGGTCCAGACCAAACCATTCTCGACCTCGAAATCGACGCTTTTCGCAAAGTGGTTGACCTGAATCTTTTCGGAACAGTAATGCCTACTATGGTTCTTCTCAAATTGCTGAAAGACAATAAACAGTTGAGTATCATAAACATATCGTCAGAATCGGCATTGCGCCCATTGACGCGCGTTGTAGGATATGGAGCAGCGAAAGCGGCAGTTACCAACTTTACAAAATTTTTGGCAACCGAACTCGCTACAAAATTTGGCGAAGGTTTCCGCGTAAATGCAATGGCTCCGGGCTTTTTCCTTACCGAACAAAACCGCACTCTGATGACCAACCCCGACGGCTCACTTACCGCTCGCGGTCAATCAATTATTGCGCATACTCCATTTGGACGCTTTGGCTCGCCCGACGAACTTTTTGGTACTTTGCACTGGCTTGCCAGCGATGCCTCAAAATTTGTTACAGGTACACTTACCGTTATCGACGGTGGATTTGATGTGTTCTGCATTTAATGATAGAAAATAAATAATTTGAATCGTTAGTCTCGTTAGAGCCTGCTCCGACATCTCGGGGCAGGTTTTATTATATATATAAGGTGGAAATCTACAATTGTAATGCGTTGACTTCGGAAAATACTCTTTTTTTTGCAAAAAAAAAAATTGCAAAAACTTGTTTATTACAAAAAAAGAGTATTTTTGCAACGAAATAAACTAAAATGGGAGTAATAATGAGTAGAAATAATTTATACGCTCATTAATGGAGAAAAATATGTTGTATAACATAATTTTAAAAAAAAGAAAAATAAAAAGGAATACTATTTTTGTACATCCTACATCAGCACAGTGCAGCACAATAAAACGCCCTTTAACAGGCACTTTTTAATTTTCAGATTGCTGAATGTAATGATGTATATATAGATAAGGTAATATTTCGTAACCAATTAAATAAAATCAAGAAAATACAAATTATGAAGAAAAATTCAAAACTTTTCAGTCTGCTGTTTGTCGTTTCCATACTATTTGGGTGTCAGTCGGCAATGGACGAACACTACAAAGTGCCCGAATGGCTTAAAGGCAGTGCGTGGCAAGTACTTGACGGCAGAGGTGACTATACAATTTTTCTCAAAGGTGTTGAAATCGCCGGTTTCCGTCCTATGATGGAAGGGAAAAGCATCTTAACCGTAATGGCACCAAACGATGCTGCATTTAGAGAATATCTTTCGGCTAACGGTTTTTCGGACATTAGCGATATGAGCATCGACCAAGTGAAAAAACTTATAGGTTTTCACTTGCTTTATTATTCATATAATAAGGAGAAAATGATAAATTTCCGTCCCGAAGGCGACCAAGCCAGCGATGAATCAAAAATGATTAATGCCGGTATGTATTATAAATTTCGGTCGCGCAGTCAGGATGCGCCGACTAAGGTTATTGACAGCACAGGCGTAGAGCGTACTATTTATCATCTCGAAAGATTTTTGCCTGTGTTCTCGTACCAATTTTTCCAAACAAAACGAATAGATGCCAAGGCAAATTACGAATTTTTTTATCCAAATTCTACTTGGACAGGTGGCGATGGTTTTAATGTTTCGAATGCTACGGTCAAGGAATATCAAATAATTGCCGACAATGGTTATATTTACGCTATCGACCGCGTGCTTGAGCCGTTGGAAACCATTTATACCGTGTTGAGTAAAAACCCTAACTACTCTGTATTCTATGGCTTGTACGATGCTTATACTGCTTATCTGTACGATGCAACTTTATCGACCAATTACGGTAAAGCGGCAGGAGTTGATTCGCTGTATCTGCACACTCATGGTGGCGATTTGCCTCCAATTGCCAACGAATGGCCTACTACTTCGTATCAGAATGTGTCCGCTTTGGCTCGACAGTCGTTTAGTATTTTTGCACCTTCAAATGCAGCACTTAACGATTTTTTTCAGCGTTATTGGCAGATTGGTGGTTACTCTTCGCTTATCGATGTGGATAGATTGGCGATGCAGTATTTGTTGTTACA
>JAITXR010000319.1 GCA_031284665.1 Paludibacter sp. | reverse complement strand
CACACTCATGGTGGCGATTTGCCTCCAATAGCCAACGAATGGCCTACTACTTCGTATCAGAATGTGTCCATTTTGGCTCGACAGTCGTTCAGTATTTTTGCACCTTCAAATGCAGCACTCAACGATTTTTTTCAGCGTTATTGGCGGATTGGCGGTTACTCTTCGCTTAGTGATGTGGATAGATTGGCAATGCAATATTTGTTGTTGCAATTTTATTATAGCGGCTCTATTGTTTTTCCTGAAGAAATTACGCAAGGAATGGTTATGAATCGCTATGGCACAGTATTTAATTTTAATCCATATACTGCGTCGGACAAAGCCTTGTGTGTAAACGGCAGTTTCTTTGGTTTGAGCGATATTGGCACACCGCCTTTGTTTGGCTCGGTGGCAGGTCCTGCTTTTCGCGACAAAAACAAAATGGCATTTCTTTACGCACTCTCAGGGTCTCAGATGCTTGACGCTTATGCATCCAATAATATACAATTTACTCTACTTGTGCCTTCCGATGCTTTGTTGCTGAAAAACGGCATTCAACTTAACAGTTACGCAGGCAGAAAAGTATTGGAAATAGAAACCGAAGACGGATTAAGTTCTTTGAGTACGGAGCGTATGCAGGAAATGGCAAATATGCACACATCGAGCATTGCCGGTGGCTTGGCTACTACGGGCAAACAAGTAGTGCCGAGTCAAATTTCGTTTAATTATTGGTATCTGAAAGATGGTACAATAAGTAGCAGTGCCAATTTCAACAACTATCTTAATCCCGAATATACAGGAAATCCATTTGTGCCGTTTACCGAAATTACCAATAATGGTGCTGCGTGGAATAATGGACGCGCATATACTTATTCGGATGCGGCTACAGGGATGCTTGAGCCTGATAAATCGGACGGACTGGCTTATGCTTTGGCTGTTGGCAACGACAATCGTTATCTGTATAGTAATTTTGTGAAATTGCTTAAATGTGCCGGACTGGTAAATGGAACTTCTATTACATTTCTTGCAGGCTCGCAACGCTTTATTGCTTTTATTCCAACGAATGAGGCGATAGAACAGGCAGTAATAG
Organism: Paludibacter sp.; assembly: GCA_031284665.1. Lineage (GTDB taxonomy): Bacteria > Bacteroidota > Bacteroidia > Bacteroidales > Paludibacteraceae > JAITXR01. The sequence continues at coordinate 5,270 of JAITXR010000319.1, read as the reverse complement.
CCAAGCAAATACCCGGATTTGAAAATTGCAGCACTTTAGCCGATTGGGATGATGATGGAATAGATAAGGATATTCCGCTTTTGGCAACTTATTTGAAATCGTACTTTATTCTCGCTACCAACAATGTATTTACCAATTATCCTTATCCGGGGTCGTCGGTGCGCAGCGGAGTTTATATTTCGGGAAACGGGAGTACCAGAATGCAATATAGCGATACAGGCACAACTTTGAATGTGAAATCGACAAATAGGACAAACAATCCTAATGTTGTAGCCACTTACGACTATTTTCCATTTGCCTTTAAGGACGGATGTTTTCATTTGATTGACGCAACTTTGTAAGAATAAAGAAATTTTGAAATCATAAATAAAACATGAAAATACAAAAACATATAATAACACTGCTTTTGCTCCTGACAGGCACAACTGCGATGTTTTCACAGCAAGTTCTTACAGGAACTGTTCATGAGATATTTAACAACGTGAGAGAACCGCTGATGGGTGTGAATATTAATATCGTCAACAGAAGCGATCGCTCAATAGGTGGAACTGTAACGGGAATAGATGGAAGTTATCGCTTGCAAATTCCTGCAAACGAAAAAGACCTGAGAATAACGTTTTCTTTTATCAGTATGGCATCGCAAAGTTTTAACTATACCGGTCAGCCAACTATTAATGTAACTATGCGCCCTGCCGAAAAAGAATTAGCAGGAGTAGAAGTTAAAGGTCGCAAAATAGACCGTAACGATATGGGTATCAGTCAGCGAGAGGCAGTATCTGCTACGCAAAAAGTGGATATGGAAGAATTGGTGGCTAACGTGCCGGTGCTTTCGGTCGAAGAAGCCTTGCAAGGACGACTTGGTGGCGTGGATATTATTATGGGCGGTGGCGACCCTGGAGCGCGAAGTTCAATCCGTATTCGTGGTACAAGTACTTTGAATGCATCTTCGGAGCCGTTGATTGTAATAGATGGCGTGGCATACAATACCACTATTAGCGAAGATTTTGATTTCTCGACTGCCAACAACGAAGACCTTGGCTCTCTTTTGAATATTGCGCCTACCGATATTGAGTCGGTCGAAGTGTTGAAAGATGCTGCGGCTACTGCTATTTGGGGTACTAAAGGTGCGAATGGTGTGTTGTTAATTACAACTAAAAAAGGAAAATCGGGAAGAACTAATTTTTCGTATTCTTCGAAATTTACCGCAAAACAGGAGCCACGCACCATTCCTATGCTCAACGGCAGCCAATATACGGCACTTATGCAGGATGCTATATGGAATAGTGCTAACTATACAGGGTTGAACAACACAACAAGTAAGTATTTGGAATTGCTGTACAATACCAACGAAATTGGTTATGCTCCCGATTGGAAATACTTTGACGAGTATAATCAGAATACCGACTGGCTTGACGAAATTCGCCACACTTCAATGTCGTATGATAATAACTTTTCGATGAGTGGCGGTGGAGATAAAGCCAATTACAGATTTTCGCTCGGATACCTCAACGAAGGCGGAACAACCATTGGTACAGGACTTAACCGACTGAATACCTCGCTCAATATAAATTATATGTTTTCGAATAAACTGAAAATAGGAGTGGATTTTGGATATTCAAATATTGACAAAAAAGCCGATTGGGCAGGCAATTTGCGTAGCGAGGCATTCAAAAAAATGCCAAACAAATCGCCTTATTGGATTGATGATGCCACAGGCGAACGTACTGACCAATACTTCTCGTACCAAACCACTAATTTTGAAAGTGTTTTTGATGGCAAAGATGGCAAGAATTATAATCCGGTAGCAATGGCAAAAGAAAGTTATAACAACACCACCCAGCGTGAGGAGAAAATCACTTTCCGTCTCGATTATCAACTTTTGCCCGAATTAACTTACAAGGCTGTGGTTGCACTTAATATGCGTACTACAAAAAATCGTAAATTTTTACCGCAAATTGCCACCGGCGTAGTGTGGACAGATAAATTTGCCAACCAAAGTACCGATGCTTTGTCGGATGCTATTTCGCTGCAATTTGAAAACAAACTTTCGTATATTAAACGTTGGAATTCAACGCATCAATTAGTTGCCACAGCAGTATTGCGCAGTTCGCAGTCGCAAAGCGCAAGTTACACAAGTACCACTTCGGGTAATGCCTCGTCGGGGCTATCCGACCCAATTATTGGTGCTGCTGTCGAAGGTATGAACTCCGGCGAATCGGAATCGCGCAGTGTTACCGGAGTTGCGATGCTCAACTATGCTTTGCTCGAACGCTATATACTACATGTTTCTGCTACAGCCGAAGGTAACTCGGCAATGGGCGACGACCAGCGCTTTGCTTATTTTCCGGTTGTAGGACTTTCGTGGAATATGCAAAATGAGCCGTTTATGAAAAATACCGAAAAATGGCTCGATGAGGCGAAATTTCGTGTCAGCCTTGGTCAGAGCGGACGTGCACCGTCAGGAGCATCGCTTTACTTGGGGGCTTTCAGTTCAGCAGGAAGTTATATGGATATGGCGGCAATTGCACCGATACGTATGCAACTCAACGACTTGAGATGGGAAACTTCTACCGAAGTAAATTTTGGAATTGATTTATCTCTTTTAAGAGGCAATCTGTCGTTTACTTTCGATTGGTATCGCAAGTGGGTAAAAGACCTTTTGATGAAAGATGTGGATATTGCATCACATACAGGCTATGCAAATATAAAATATTATAATTCGGGCGAACTTGGCAATCAGGGTTGGGAATTTAGGACAGATTATGTAATCCTGAACAATAAAACTTGGCGATTGGCAGCGTATGTGAACTTCAGCCGCGATATAAACGAAGTAACTAAAATTCCTGAAAATATGAAACAGGAAAATTATACTTTCAAAAATGGAAGTTATGCACTTTTAGTCGAAGCAGGTCGTCCGCTTGGCGCATTTTATGGCTATAAATACGAAGGCGTATATCAAAGCAAAAATGACACTTATGCACGCGACAAAGAAGGTAATGTAATGAACGATGTGGATGGCAAGGCTATTATTATGAAAAACGGAACAGCCGTAGTTTGTCCGGGCGATGCTCGTTACACCGACCAGAATAAAGATGGAGTTATCAACGAATACGACATTGTGTATCTTGGCAATTATACGCCTGTATTGACCGGTGGCGCAGGTTTTTCTATCAAGTATAAACAATTTACAATCAATACATTTTTTCACGGTCGTTTTGGACAAAAAATTATCAACGCCGCCCGTATGAACAACGAGTCGATGTATAACTCTAATAATCAAAGTACTGCCACATTACGCCGCTGGCGCAACGAAGGCGACGATACCGACATTCCACGTGCGTTATATACCGAAGGTTTCAATTATCTTGGCTCAAGCCGTTTTGTGGAAGATGCATCTTATGTGCGACTTAAATCTATTTCGCTTACATTTCAGTTGCCCAGAAAAATTTCCAAGCAATTACGTCTCAATACACTGAATGTGTTTGTTACCGGATACGACCTATATACATGGACTGCCTACCGAGGACAAGACCCCGAAGTGCCAATACCGACAAGTGCTACTAAATTGGCACAGGATAACGCCACTACGCCGGCTCCGATACGATTCTCAGCAGGATTTAACGTAAATTTCTAAATAGACGAAAGACAACAGATAAAAGACGAAATGAGAATTAACAGATTACTAAATTTAATCAACATCAAATGAAAAAAATACTTTATATAAGCATTATATCTTTGGCTGCCTTATTGACCGCTTGCGACGAATGGCTCAGTATTTTGCCTAAAAACGAACAGGTAACGCCGGACTATTGGAAATCGAAAGAAGATGTAGAGGCTGTGCTTGCTGCGGGATATTTGTATATGACAGAAGCCACTCCGGTTATTATTTCTTGGAGCGAGGCGCGGGCAAGTTCGGTTTATCCTTGGACTACAACAGATAAGCAGGCGCAACAAAAATTGCAGGATTTCCAGTTGACAGCCGACTCTAAACTTTGTCAGTGGGCTCCGTTTTATAAGATTATCAATATGGCAAATTCGGTGATAAAATATGCACCGGAGGTTTATAGTATCGACGAAACCTATAATTTCGGAGCGATGCAAAGCCATCAATCCGAAGCCTATTTTATGCGTGGGTTAATATATTTTTATTTAGTGCGCAATTTTGGTGCTGTGCCTTTGGTACTCGACCCTTATGTTGACGATTCGGCGCCTTTTACTATTGCCAAATCGGAAGAATCGGTGATTATTGAACAAATAAAACAAGATATGCGTACTGCACTGAGTACCGGCTCGGCAAAAGAACAGTTTGAAAACGACAGATGGCTGGGAGCCAGCAAAGGACGTGCTACCAAATGGGCTTTGTATGCGCTGATGAGCGATGTGAGCCTGTGGTCGGAGGATTATGATGCCTGTATTACATACGCCGACTCGTTGATAAATGCTACCGCTACTTGGCGACCTATATTTATGTCAGTGTCTGACCAGTGGTTTACAATATTTAATCCGGGTAACAGCAACGAATCGATTTTTGAACTGAATTGGGATTATGCCACCACAGGGAAAACCACAGGCAGTCCATCTACCGTATTCAATTGGAATACAACTACCAGTGGTACGCCTGCTTATGACTTTACTCCAACTATGACTGCCAAATTGCTGGAAGAAAAAGCATTGGCAACTGTAGCAGGCAAAATATCGGTGCGCGCCGAGTTTGGAAATTATTGGAGCCCAGATGGCATAACCGCAGAAACTCAATCTGTGGGTATTTGGAAATATGTAGGTGGTCAGACCAAGCAGGCGAACGACTTGCGTGTACGGCTTGATGCTAACTATATTATTTATCGAATGGCTGACATTATGCTTATGAAAGCCGAAGCATTAGTATGGAAAGGTGCCAATGGATGGCAGGAATCACTTGATATTATCAATAAAATTCGTCAACGCGCCCAAGTGCCTGACCTGAATATCAACGTTGTAGAAACTAACGAACTCGAAATGCTGACTGCCGTTCTCGACGAACGCAATATGGAACTTGCAGCCGAAGGTAAACGATGGTACGACCTTATGCGCTTTGGACGCTCAAAAAACTACAAATATCAACAGGATTTTATAAATACAATTGTAGAATACAATACTTCGGCAAACGACACTTGGATACGCTCGGTGCTTGCCAACCACGACGCTTGGTATCTGCCAATTTCGGAAGCCGAAATAGAAGTAAACGATTTGCTGGTACAAAATCCGTATTACGGAAAATAGGGGAGAGTGGA
>JAITXR010000309.1 GCA_031284665.1 Paludibacter sp. | reverse complement strand
TAATGGCGATGAAAAAAACACCGAAAAATTCATAGATAATTTACGTAAAGTTGAACGTTATGCATTGAATAACAACACTTTAAGCGAAGAAAACATCATTGAAATAGTTAAAAACAAAGCAGAGCCTGCCGAAATAAAATTTGACAATTTGATTTTACATGGTGTAAATGGAAAGTCAATTATGGCACGCACAAAAAATCAACAAAAGTTAGTTAATGATTTTGAAACCAACGATTTGCTTTTTGCTATCGGACCCGCAGGTTCGGGCAAAACTTATACTGCTATTGCATTGGCAGTAAGGGCATTGAAAAATAAAGAAGTGCGCAAAATCATCCTGAGCCGTCCGGCAGTGGAAGCGGGTGAAAAACTTGGCTTTTTGCCCGGCGATATGAAGGAGAAAATAGATCCTTACCTTCAGCCGCTCTACGATGCGTTGCAAGATATGATAACTCCCTTGAAATTAAAAGAATATATCGAAAACGGGACGATACAAATTGCGCCATTGGCTTTTATGCGTGGACGAACTTTGAGCGAAGCATTGGTAATTCTTGATGAAGCCCAAAACACTACTGTTCAGCAAATAAAAATGTTTTTGACACGAATGGGAATAAATTCCAAAATGATTGTTACAGGCGACGTTACGCAGATTGATTTACCTCCTTCGCAGCGTTCGGGATTGATTGATGCACTTGAAACGCTGAAAAATATTAAGGGAATAGTCAAAATAGAATTCGACAAATCGGACATTGTGCGGCATAAATTAGTACAGAAAATTGTAGCCGCATACGAAAAAAATGATAAACGAAAAGAAAGAATTTAGAAATATTTCCAATGTCTCTATTATGAAACTGATTATTGTACCCACACCCGTAGGAAATTTGGAAGATATGACCTTTCGCGCTGTCAATGTGTTGAAAAGCGTGGATTTGATTCTTGCGGAAGATACGCGCACAAGCGGTGTACTACTGAAACACTTTGATATTCAGACATCTATGCAATCGCACCACAAGTTCAACGAGCACAAAACGGTGGAAAATGTTGTGGCAAAAATACTTGCGGGGCAGCGTGTGGCGTTGATTTCTGATGCCGGTACTCCCGCCATTTCCGACCCCGGATTTCTGCTGGTGCGGCAGTGCGTGCAAGCGGGCGTAGAGGTGGAATGTTTGCCCGGCGCAACGGCTTTTGTGCCCGCGCTGGTCGATTCTGGCTTACCAAATGACAGGTTTTGTTTCGAGGGTTTTTTGCCACAGAAAAAAGGACGACAAACGCGCCTCAAAGCATTGGCAGACGAAACGCGCACAATGGTTTTCTACGAATCGCCTTATCGGCTGACGAAAACTTTGCAGCAATTTGCCGAAGTGTTTGGCAACGAGCGACAAGCCTCCGTGTCGCGCGAAATCTCAAAAATGTTTGAAGAAACAGCACGCGGAACACTTGCCGAACTCGTCCTGCATTTTACCGCAAAACCTCCCAAAGGCGAAATTGTGGTAGTGGTTGGTGGAAAGGAATAATTGGCTGATTACCAAATATATACCACGCGAAAAGTCATTGTTTCATTTTTGTAAGGAAGGTCTTCGATGTATTCGGAATTTTGAATAAAAAACCCAACAGAGCCTACCGCATAATCAAAATCTATCGACCAGTTAAACGTGCTGACATCGTCCCAACTGTTGATAATATAAGGTAAGATTTTTTGCGATGACACTCCGTTTTCCTGCCTTTCTAAATATGGCACTATCACAGCATTGTCGTAAATGTTTCGTGTCAATTTCGGCTCATCAATATAGCACTGATAATAAAGGAAATAGCCATTATTGTCATACACAGCTTTCCAACTATTGGCAGGGATTTTGTAGTTGAGGATTAGTTTGTGGCTTACATCGTCTTTATCGCTGCTGCACGCACCCATTACCGACATAAACAGAATACTAAACGTGAAAATTTTTAACAGATTTTTCATATAACTTATTTTTAAATTACGATTTTTGATTTTCGATTTACGCAATGGCACACAACTTGTCCCGCCAGAGCGGGAGATGACACAGATTAAGCGGATAATATTAATTCTTAATTCTTAATTCTTAATTCTTAATTCTTATTTATTTTTTCTACTTCCAAAATTGTTTTTTTGCCGGCGGCGAGTGTGCAAGCGAACAAAAAAGTGTTGCCGCCGTCCTGCAATTTTAGTTTTTTGCGTAATTCGTTGGTATTCAATGGGTAATTGCGTGTGGATATATTTGCTTTTTCAAGTTTTTTCAATTTTTCTTTCCACGTTTTTGCAGCATTTCCCCAAGAGTCTTTCACAGCAAAAATTTTGCCACAAAAATTTTCTATCAATTCATCGGAAAAATAGAGATGTGTGTTTGTTGCCAATTTTTCCAAGCCAAAACGCTGACTTACAAGTCGATATGCACCACTTTTCATAACGGCTGCATTAGGCTCGTAAAGATATTTTTTGATATTTTCGGCAAATTTTACGTTGGCTGCTTTTTCTTCAACCAACTCAAAATCAAATGTTTGCAAATTATTTTCCGTGTTATTTTTCAAAAAATTTCTTGTAAAAATTTTCGGCGAATTATTTTCTGTTTTTTTATTCACAAGCAAAAGTATTTCCTTACATTCGTTTTCCGTGGCAACAATGTGAATTTCAGCAATTTGCGTGTTTATTTCTTTCA
>JAITXR010000159.1 GCA_031284665.1 Paludibacter sp. | reverse complement strand
TCGCCGTAAAAGTAATAGCCATTTTGATGATAAATTTGTTCCCAATTTTCACCTCCATTAGTTGTTTTATAGACAAATATATCTGAATTACGATACAGTCCGCCGCTATAACTAAACATATACCCCTCATTTTCTGTTTTGAAGTGCATATATTCAGGCTTTCCCTCTATGTTGTTACAATTTATTATTGTTATCATATTATTTGTATTTGTGCAAGATACAAATAGCAGGGATATGATTATATTTAATACTATTTTTTTCATCGGTCTGTAAAGTTTTTAGGTATCATTCTCCGGTTAAGATAAATGCCATATTTTGAATTATAGTACCTTGCTTCGGCATATAGCAAAGTTACATAACGTTTTGCAAAAATAGTATGATTTTTTGCATTTTGTCTTTCTACAAAATATTATTTGATTGTCGGCGTTGTATCTAAAAGTCCGAAGGGCGGTGTTTAGGCAACATATCCGTTATTCATAATTCTAAATTTTGAAAAAAAAACTGCGTTTTTACACTGTGCAACCTGAAAAATCTGTGTGCTAAAATCCTTTTTTGACAGCCTCTTGATACGACAACACAGAAATATAATATTTTTTAATGCCATACAACGTATAACAGTCGTTTGGTGTCGTTAAAATATTTTTTAGGAATTAAATATGAAACAGATTTCAAACCGCGTTTTTTTATTGATTGTCCTATCGAAATCCGCTCATTTGCCCTAACATCCATTTGAAAAGACAACATAGTTATATTATCTTCATTGTCGAATATGACTTGCAGCCACCCTATACTTGTTACTCTAAACAGTCCCACAAAGAGAATGTAATTATCAAAATCAATATTTTGCGAATAAGATGTCCTTACAATATTATATTGCTCTTGATTAAGAATAAACATATATGGCTCGTTATCACCGGCATCGCGGTACGATATGTTATTTACATCCCACCGAATGTTGTGAATATTATTTGTATTCAGAATAGTATCATACCATTCATACCTGTCTTTATCTCTTTGCCAATCAATATATTTGCCATCTAATTCTTGTGAGAATGATTTTGCACAACATATTATTACAACAATGAAAAGTATTTGAAATTTATGTATTTTCATATTTATTCCTTGTTAATTTAAACATTTGTCCCAAAAGTTAATTATTTACTTTTTAATGATATTCAGAAAAATACACTTTGTAATTAGTAAGTTTAAGATACTCATAAGGAATAAGAAATGTTAAAGGTGTAATACGCTCTTGACAGTCTGCCGATAAATTATCATGTTTATTGTTAATCCAAAAATACAGATAATAGTAATTTTTGCCTCGTTCCCATAGTCCCAAACCCGGCATTAGATTGCAGGGATTGATATAAAACAGTCCCGAAAACAGAACATATTTATTAAAATTGATATATGCTGCAGAATTTGTGGTTTTCAATGATTCGTAGTCGTGCTGACTTGTGATAAACACATAAGGCATATCATCATAACCGTATATACTGTATTTGTAGTTTTCCTTATTCCAATTTATAGAAATAAAATCGTCTGCACGTTCTACCCCTCCAGCATAATTATATATTCGCTGTTCGGTTGGAATCCGTCCATAAACTAGATTTTGGGAAAAAGAATTTGTACAAAAAAGGACTATACAAACGATGGAAATATTAAACTTTAACATAAATTATTCCTCCATGAATTTTTGCTGTAAAGTTAATCATTTATTTTTTAAGTCATTAACATCATTATTCAAATTTTACGATATTTATTATTCTGGATTGCTTCCACGATAAGTCCACGATAAATCGGGAGACCTCGGGACAGGTCAGGAAATACCCTCGCTAATCGGCTTGCCGCTTGGTTTACCAAAGAATGGCGGGCTGAGGTTGCTGTACCGCATCTTGTACCGTGTACCCTTGCACCGTTTCCTCTTACATCCCCCTTGGGGCTTTGGGGCTGTTAATCACTATTCTTCGAGTCTTCTTACCTTTGTGCCGTCGTGTTCAAAAAATGTCTTTTTCTTTTTTTTGGGGACATTTTGGGGATTAACCATTTATCATTAACCATTAATCATTATCTCCCGCTTCTTATCATCTTCATCACAAAAATCAAACAAATCAAAGTTCAGACACTGGTCGAGCCAGCAATGACGGACTGCATCTGTGTTGCCCGCACCGTGTAACTTGCACCATTCTCCGTTTCCATTTCCATTTCTTAATTGGCACATTGTTTATTGTTTATTGTTTCAATTTTCAATTAATTTACTTACTTTTGCATCATCAAAAAAAGCAACAAGTATGTTTGAAAAAATTATCATCCTCGATTTTGGTTCACAAACCACTCAACTTATCGCTCGTCGCCTGCGCGAACTTGGCGAATATTGCGAAATACTTCCTTACAATCGCTTTGTGTATGGCGACCCTTCGGTAAAAGGTGTAATCCTTTCGGGCAGTCCGTTTTCGGTGTACGACCCTGCGGCGTTCAAAAGCGATTTAACTGCAATTATCGGCAAACTTCCAATTTTGGGAATTTGTTATGGTGCGCAATATATCGCCCACACTAACGGCGGAAAGGTGGAATCGGCAAATACCCGCGAATACGGGCGAGCAAATCTTAATTTTACGGATGCTGCCGACCCGCTTTTTAAGGGAATTGACAGCGGCTCGCAAATTTGGATGTCGCACGGCGATAGCATTACCATTTTGCCTGCGGGTGCAAAAAAAGTGGCATCAACTTCCGATGTGGAATTTGCGGCTTATAGCATCGAAAACGCGAAAGTTTGGGGCGTGCAGTTTCATCCCGAAGTATTTCACACCGTTGACGGCAGCAAATTATTAAATAATTTCCTTGATATTTGCGATGCCAAAAGGCAATGGTCGGCAGCCTCGTTTGTCGAAACTACTATCCGCGAACTTGGCGAAAAAATCGGTAATGATAAAGTTGTACTTGCATTATCGGGCGGAGTAGATTCGTCGGTAGCAGCAGTGTTGTTGAGCAAAGCGATAGGGAAAAACCTGACTTGCGTTTTTGTTGACCACGGATTATTGCGCAAAAACGAGTTTGAAAACGTAATGCGCGACTACGAGCATCTGGGTTTGAACGTTATAGGAGTGAACGCCAAAGAGCATTTTTACAAAGCATTGGCGGGAGTGTCCGACCCTGAGAAAAAGCGCAAAATTATTGGCGCCGGTTTTATAGATGTATTCGACAGCGAAGCCCACAAAATAAAAGATGTAAAATGGTTGGCGCAAGGCACAATTTATCCTGACTGCATTGAATCACTGTCGATTACCGGCACTACTATCAAATCGCATCATAATGTTGGCGGGTTGCCCGAAAAAATGAATCTGAAACTTATTGAGCCTCTGCGTTTGCTTTTTAAGGACGAAGTGCGCCGCGTGGGAACAGAACTTGGAATGATGCATCATTTGATTAAACGTCAGCCATTTCCGGGTCCGGGACTTGCCGTTCGCATTTTGGGCGAAATTACCGACGACAAAGTGAGAATTTTGCAGGAAGCCGACGATATTTTTATTTCCGAATTGCGCCACTGGAATTTATACGATAAGGTATGGCAGGCAGGCGTTATTCTATTGCCAGTTCAGTCGGTAGGCGTGATGGGCGATGAGCGGACTTACGAAAATGCCGTTGCGTTACGCGCCGTAACTTCCACCGATGCTATGACTGCCGATTGGGCGCATTTGCCATACGATTTTTTGGCAAAAGTGTCGAACGAAATTATCAACAAAGTGCGTGGAATAAATCG
>JAITXR010000243.1 GCA_031284665.1 Paludibacter sp. | reverse complement strand
GTTTTTTTATTTACACCAATCACAGAACAAATACTATGAGCGACGAAGAGAAATTTGACACCGAAAACGAAGAAACTCAAATTGATAACGAGCAGACTGACGAAACGAGCGAAGATATAAATACATCTTCCCCACATTTTACACATAAAATTTCGGAAAGTGGCGATAGCATAACTCATCATTTGTCGGGGATGTTTCGCACATGGTTTTTAGATTATGCCTCGTACGTAAATCTCGACCGTGCCGTTCCCGATATTTACGACGGGCTGAAACCTGTACAGCGACGCATCTTACATTCGATGCGCGAAAAAGAAGACGGCAGATACAATAAAGTTGCCAATCTGGTAGGGCATACTATGCAATATCACCCTCACGGCGATGCGTCTATAAAGGATGCGCTGGTGCAGTTGGGGCAAAAGAATTTTTTGATTGACAAACAGGGCAATTGGGGTAATATTATGACCGGCGACGATGCGGCTGCCGGCAGATATATCGAGGCGCGATTGAGTAAATTTGCGCTCGAAACTGTTTTTAGCCACAAAATTACCGAGTGGAAACTGTCGTACGATGGCAGAAATAAAGAGCCGGTAACTTTGCCTGTGAAATTCCCACTCCTGCTTGCACAAGGCACCGAAGGGATTGGCGTAGGGCTTAACTCCAAAATATTACCTCACAATTTCAACGAACTTATAGATGCAAGTATTGCTTATTTGCGCGACGAAAAATTTACGCTTTTCCCCGATTTCATTACCGGAGGCTCAATTGATATTGCCAAATATAACAACGGCGAACGTGGCGGGTCAGTCAAAATTCGCGCAAAAATCGAAAAATTAGACAGTAAAACATTGGTAATCCGCGAGATACCTTATGGTACTACTGTCCCCGATATTATCAAAAGCATAATAAAAGCAAACGATAGCGGAAAAATAAAAATTCGCAAAGTAGATGATATTACCGCTGCTCATGTCGAAATTCTTATTCATTTGGCACCCGGAGTTTCGAGCGACAAAACCATTGATGCGCTCTATGCTTTTACCTCGTGCGAGTCGAGCGTATCGCCCAACTGCTGCGTAATTCAAGAGCGGAAACCACGTTTTATTTCAGTCAACGAATTGCTACAAATAAGTACCGAACGGACAAAAGACCTCCTTCGACAAGAACTTGCAATACAGCAAGATGAACTCCGCGAACAGTATTTTTTCATTTCGCTTGAAAAAATATTTATCGAAAACAGAATTTATAAAGACAGCGAATTTGAACAAAGCGAGTCGCAGGAATTGGTAGTTGCTCATATTTACAAGCGACTTGAGCCATTTACAAGCAATTTTATTCGCCCTGTAACCGACGACGACATTTTTAAACTGCTCGAAATCCGAATGAAACGGATTACAAAATACGACAGCACAAAAGCCGACGAAACCCTTATTGCCATTGAGAAAAAACTTGAAGATATTCTTTTCAACCTGACCAACTTGACCGAATATGCAATTCAATGGTTTACAACGCTTAAAGATAAATACGGCAAAGATTATCCGCGCCGTACCGAAATTCGTAATTTTGAATCAATCGAAGCCACAAAAGTTATAGAAGCCACTGAAAAACTGTATGTTAACTACGAAGAAGGATTTATTGGCACAGGATTGAAAAAAGATGAATTTGTGTGCAATTGTTCGGAAATTGACGATATAATAGTGTTTTTCCGCGACGGCAAATATAAAATCGTAAAAGTTACCGATAAATTGTTTGTAGGTAAAAATATCCTGCACCTCAACGTTTACAAAAAAAACGACAAGCGCACAATTTACAATGCCGTTTATCGCGATGGCAAAAGCGGCGTATATTATATGAAACGCTTTGCTGTTACAGGCGTTTCGCGCGATAAGGAATACGACTTGACGCAGAAAAAAGCAGGCTCGAAAGTAATGTATTTTTCCGAAAATCCGAACGGAGAAGCCGAAATAATCCGCGTTCTTCTCAAACCAAAATCGCGACTTTTGAAATTGAATTTCGACCGTAATTTTGTTGATATAGCAATAAAAGGCAGAGACAGCCGAGGAAATATCCTGACAAAAAACGAAATACAAAAAATCAGTTTGCGCCAAAAAGGTGGCTCTACACTTGGTGGGCGAAAAGTGTGGTTTGACCCCGATGTGTTGCGCCTAAATTACGACGGACGCGGCGAATTGCTCGGCGAATTTCAAAACGACGACCTTATTCTTGTCCTCACTACCAATGGCACATTTTACACCACTAATTTTGAACTTACCAATCATTACGAAAAAGAGGCATTTACAGTTGAAAAATTTGACCCCGAAAAAGTCTGGACTGTAGCACTTTACAATGCCGAAGAAAAACATCATTACCTGAAACGTTTTACCCTTGAGCCGTCAGCAAAACCGCAAAGTTTCTTGGGCGACAATTCCGAATCCACTATGGATGGAATTTCAACTGCCGATTTCCCGCGTTTTGAAATTGTGTTTGGCGAATCGGATTCTTACCGACAGCCACTAATAGTTGATGCTGAAAGTTTTATTGCCGTTAAAAGTTTTAATGCCAAAGGTAAACGCCTCACGACCTTTCAAGTAAAGGAAATCAAAGAACTTGAGCCGTTACGCTTTGCCGAGCCGGAAGATTTGCCCGACGAAACCACCAATGAGGAAATTATAAATGATGAGGAATTGCCCGACGAAAATCAAATTGCTCGCACCGTCCGCACTATATCGGCATCCGCGCCGCAAAATTTGGACGACATCAATCCCGACGAAGAGGGGCAATTGAAGTTGTTTTAGTACGGGACAGTTTTTTATTCTTTATTCAAAAGGTCAGACACTGTCTGACCAATTCAAAGAAAAGGGAAACACTGTTTACCCAATTCTTCAGACAGTGTCTGAGGAATCTCAAATAGCAGATAATCAACCAAATACAAAAAGACAGACACTGTCTGTCAATTTGCAAACAACGGATAATCAATCAAATACAAATATTCAGACAGTGTCTGAAGAATCTCAAATTTCCGCAACACTGTCGCGGAAATTACAAACAACAGATAATCAGATAAATGAGATTGGCTCAACAGCGATTAGCCAATCTTCTCAAAAATACGAAACACTGTCTCGTAATTTGCAATTTACCTTTTCGTGGTGACATTATATAATATTGATGCGCGTAGAAAATCCCGATGCTCGCCGTTTTTACGAAATAGAAGCCACGCATTTTTATTTCTCAGTAAAAATTTTTTCGATTATTTTGGGGAAATACTCATATTCCAAAGCGTGAACTTTTTCAGCAATGCTATCGGGCGTATCGGCGGCAGTTAAATCGCATTTTGCCT
>JAITXR010000217.1 GCA_031284665.1 Paludibacter sp. | reverse complement strand
GCTCCATATTTCGTCTGAACCGCATTTTGTCATCATGAATATTTACTGAGCGAATTTCCTTAATAAAGTGATTTAGAACTGAATTTTGTTCTGAAAGATTAATTATTTTCATCGTTTTTTTTGTTTTTTTATTTAGAAATGCAAAAATAAAAAAAACAACATTTATTGCTAAAAAATACAGTTTTTTCTTTAAAATTTAGTTTTATTAACGCTATTATGTTTGTTGGAAGTTGGATTTTTCTCTAATATATTCGTCTGCAATAAATTCACTACTTTCAGCCCACAAAATATTGTTGGTTTGCTGTAGTTTTTTGTAGGTTTCCGACGAGGCAAATTCATGGAAAATGCTATCAAAATCTCTTTTTTCGTATTCTGCTAATATATTTACTATATGTTCAATTTTGAACATCATATCAATGGTAATATCTTCGCCGTTGTATATATATTTAGCTTGCATAGTCTGTTTTATTTAGCAGTTTAAGATAAACTAATCCTTTGCCTGATTTTGCAGTGTTGTAAGGTAAAAACCTTTGCCAAAATCGCGTCTGTCTTTCGATTTCGACAATTCAACAACCTGAAAATCGCAATTTGAACCATGATATAGTGTAATTTTATCCGACATATTGTTTGCGTTTAATAATATCTTCGGCAAAATAGAAACTTTCGTCAAGTGCTTGCGTATGTAAAGCGTTGTAATGCTTGCGAATAAGTGCATTTATGCCATATTTGCCAAACAAATCAAGTGTTGTAGCGGTCGATAAATTGTATTGCTGGGCATACTGCTCAACCGCTGACACAATCATTAAATTTTCGTCTCTTTTTTGTTGCATAGTATTGCTAATTTTAGATTACAAAGTTAATAAAAATTTATACTGTTGCAAAACTATTATTTTATTCGTTATTAATTCATTCTCAATTACCCACTAATAAAACAGCCAATCGGCTTTGCTGCCGGCACTTGTGCCACCTACATTTGCATTATGTGGAATGAGTTTTTGGTCGGCAGCAATTATTCCAAGTACAAACAAACCGCCTTTCCCTAAACTCAATTCGTTTTTACCTTTCGGCAGGTTGTATGCGTGAACATTCACCGAGCCACGTTTTGGAATTTCGAACGCATTTACAATTTTTACATCCGCTTGTCCGTATTGATTGGCATTTGCATCAATTTCGAGGGTTGGGGCTTTGGCAAATTCGGCGCGCTCGGAATTAATATAGCCAACTAAAACTGTAACATCTTGTGGGGCAGTAAATTTCAGAGTTGTGCCTTGTGTGCGTTGTTCTTTGAGTGTGAAACGCAGAGGAGTGAGTTGTGCAAGTTCCGCTGCAAATTCGCCGAGAAACAGAGCCTCGTCGTCGAAAACTTTTACAAATTTTGCCGTATCGAGCCTATAAGTATTAACCGGCATATCCCATTCAACAGCCATAGGAATAAGGGTTTCGGCGTTCCGGTCGCCACTGGTGCCGAGTTTTTTGAGAATTTCAACATTTTTTTTGAAATCGGCAAGTTCTTTTTCGTATTGAGGCAAAAGTTCTTGCCAAGTTTTATTTTTTGCATCGCCACCGCTTACCGGAATGCGGCGTTGAGCGGTCTGCATCGAATTTGCGTATAAATACGTATTTTTCGTTAAATCTACAAGTTGTTTGTAGTAATCGATACTATTTTCGATAAGCGGAACGGCTTTTTCAAGCTTTTCCACATCATTGTCGTGCGTATATTGCAACACAAGCATTGCGGCTTTTACTTTTGCGGCAAAAAACTGCGCAAAAGCCCGATAGCAGTACATATCGTTTTGCAGGCGAATAAATTCCGCCTTATTTTTCGTTACTTTTTGAGCCGCTTTATCAATTGCCGTTACAGCCGCTTCGCCGTGCGCCACAGCCTGTGCAATCAGTTGTTCGGGCAGTTCGCCTTCGTGCGTTTCGCCCTTCCATTCTTTTTCCATAAACTGCGTAATAGTTTCGCCCACAGGTCCGCAAGAAGAGTGAAATCCCTCATACACAGTATATTTTGTTGGGTTTACAAGTTGACTCATAAACATTCCCAGCAATAAAGTTTGACGATTTCCTTCGGTAATTCCGAATTTTCGCAAAATTTTAGGAGCAATTTCGCCACTTTGTTCGTAAGCCTCAAGAATATCTTTACCATAATTTGTATTAGTGCCGTAAAATTTACCAAATTTGTCAGCCCAATACTGAATTTCACTATTACGGTCGCGATGCACATTCCAAGCATATCTTGCCCACGCTTGATACCAAATCCAATTACGGTCAATTTCTTTGAGCCGCGTTTCGGTATTATCCGCCGAATATGGATAATCCCAATATGAGGCTTGCGGATAGAGATGCAGAGCATTTGCGCCGTGAACTTGGTGCATTGCGCTTACCGTTTTCTGAATAAAATCGGGCGACCCATAGCGAAAAGGCTCGAGATTGGCGAGAATATGCACATTTTCGATATGAATAGAGCCAAGCGCACTTAATTCCTGATGAATGGCAGTCCAAGCTCCGCGCGGCTCGTAAGTTGTGAGCGATTCACCGTTATATTTGTGCATCGTGTAGAGATTTTTGTAAATCGGCAATGCGGCATCCATCACCATTTTGCAATTCGTATCGTGCGCCCGCAGAACAATTGGCGGCTCATCGCTTCGTTTCAATGCCTGCATTCCATCTTGCACGCCGGGGATAATCGTTTTTGTAAACCATTCCACATCGTCCTCGTAAGTCGCCATTGCCTCGCCCAAGCACACAAGCAGCCCTACATTAGGATATTTTTCGATAAAAGCGGCAATTGATTTGCGTGTGTAATCCGAAATTAACGGAGTAATAGGGCGCGAACGGTCTTGCGTTTTAATGCCGTAATGTTCGGCAAAAGGTTTGGATACCAATATATTATAAAACATTTGAATAACCCAAATTCCGCGTTTTTGCGCCTCTGAAGTCAGGAAAGCAAACATTTCCTCATTTTTTTTGAATGTCTCGTCGTTAACTTCTACGGCAAACGGATAATCGTTTAATTTAACAAGCGATGCAAACGGATGACCGTTCCAAAGATACAATGTATTCATTTTATTTTCGACGAGCATATCTAAATACTCAATCCACAGCGTTTTATCGTAAAACCAAGGAAAAGTTTCGGGCGTGTAAGGATATTCATACACACCGCGTCCGGGCAGATAATACGGCTTTTGAACGCCAATGCAAGTGCCGCGCAGCACCATTTCGGGTTGTTCGGCAATGTTTAAGTTTTTAAGAGCCGAAACGCCATTGCTTTCAACCATTTTTGCCAAATCGATACAAGCATACAGCGCACCCGACGCATCGTTGCCCTTGATAGTCAGATGTTTTGAATCGGAAACAATCGTGTAGCCTTCTTTTGACAACGATTTACTGTTATCAACCAAAATTTCGATAACAAAATCCTGTTTGCCGGCAGTTTCCGAAAATGTAACAATGTTATTATCAGCCATTAATGCTGATTTTAGTTTTTCGGCACCAAAAGCAATTTCAGGTCTGTCGGTTTGAAATTTCATATTAACTTTTGCTTTGCCATACGACAAAAATGTAATGGCGCAAAATGTAAAAATAAGTAAGTTTTTCATTAGGTTATAATTTTAGAATTTTAGAACAAAGGCATATTTTAATACTTGATACTCTTATCTTGATACTCACATCTTAATACTCCTATCTTGATACTTAATACTCAAATCTTGATACCAAAATATATTAAAGCATAAAAAAACTTGCCACAAAATAGGGCAATCCACCAATCATAAAGCCGGATGCAATGCGAAAAAGGTCGAGTTTGTAAAATATATACATACCCAACATATCGGGAATATACGACAGCATTAGCAGTTTGCCGAGCGTATGACTTGGGCATAAACTAATAATAAGGTCGATGGTTGATAAGTCGGAGGGATTTGAACTGCCGATATAAAGCCAAATAAATAAAGCCGGAATTAGTACCGATGGCAGCAGACCGAAAAATAATTTGTCGTATTTTGGAGTAGGCATTGTTTTCTAAAAGTTTGAATGTTTGAGTAGTTTGAGCAGTTTGAATGTTTGAGTAGTTTGAATAGTTACCAAATTTGTAAGTTAATCATTAATCACTAATCGTTAATCACTTAATTAGTAGTTTTTCATTTTACATTCTACATTTTACATTAATTTCTAAATTTCTTCATTTCTAAATTTCTTAATTGGCACATTGGCACATTAGCACATTGTTAATTAGCACATTAGTTTCTCCACCTCTTCACAGATTTCGTACGCAGTCATATCAATTTTAGTAGGTACAATTGAGATATATCCATTGTTCAAAGCCCATTCGTCGGTATCGCTGCTTTGTGGCTCTAAATTTTCAAATTCACCTGTCATCCAATAATATGGCGTACCAAAAGGATGAGTGCGTTTCTCGAACTCCTTAACCCACAGCCCTTTACATTGGCGGCAGATTTTCACGCCTTTTATTTCTCCTTTCGGACAGTTGACATTCAGGCAATAGCCGTAGGGTAGGGGCGATTCGATAATTTTCCGCGAAATCTCCACAATATATTTTTCAAACCGGCTAAAATCCGCATCTGCCTCGTAGTCGCTTATCGAAAAACCGATTGATGGGATTCCATTTTCGCAGCCTTCGAGCACTGCGCCCATTGTGCCTGAATATATCACTGCAATTGCGGCATTCGACCCGTGATTGATGCCCGAAACAAGCAAATCGGGTTTACGGGTGCAAATTGTGCCAAGTGCAAGTTTTACGCAGTCGGTAGGCGTACCGCTGCATTGATAGCGTTTTAGAGAGTCGCTTTCTTCAACTGTTTGAAAGGTAATAGGTTGGGATATTGTGATGGCGTTGGATTGGGCGGAGCGCACACTGTCGGGCGCAACTACCGTAACATCACCAATTTGGAGCATTAATCGTGTCAATACGCTAATTCCTTTGCTGTTGATTCCGTCGTCGTTTGTAATGAGAATAAAAGGTTTCATTTATTTATATTTTTATAATTTGACAGACAAAAATAACAAAAAAAAAATTGAAAACCAAAAAAAATACGATGTTTGCTGATATTCCGATAATTTACCTTCGGGCGATTACTGTGATTTGCGGGTGTTTTGCTGCTGTGGTTTCTCGCTTCTCAATTCTTAATTTAAATGCTTAACTCACTTGTTCATAAATACTTATAATATCGTTTTTGGTGATTTTCAGAAAATCTTTTTCGAGTGCCGTAACTATTACTCCGCTTAATTCTACTGTTGCCGGACTGACAAGCAGTTTCTCGATTTCATTTGCGCTAAAATATTGTCGGGGACGAAACGCCCGACGAGGAAAAACAAATAATTTCCATTTGTTGTCGTCAAAGTAACAAATCAAATTTAACATCGATTCGTTTGTGAAATCTATTTGTTTCAAAAAATCAACTAATACATCCCTAACATTTGATATTTCCCCAAATTCCAAACAATACACTCGGCGAAAATAATTCGTAAATTCGTAAATCTGCAAATTATTTGAGTTTTGCAAAATTTTTGCGTGAGTATTTTTTAATCGGCGATAGTCGGCAATAATTGGTAAACAATCACTCGGAACTGCCTGAAAATGAAGATGGTCAGGTGCAGATGCGCCACAACTTGCGCCATTGTAAAAAACGGCATAATTACTAAATTCCGTTGCAAGTTGCAGCATATCAGGCAAATATTTTATTATTTGCTGAGCCTGATGCTGTTTGTGGGCAATAGTAAAATGATTGCGAAAAATTGGGAAAGGATTTACAAGTATTTCATAATCAAGATATTCAATGCTTTGCTGTTCGTTTGGGCGATTGTGTCCGCACAAAAAACACGGGCGTAAAGCAATATTATTAGCATCGGTTTTGGCTGCTGACGAAACAATTCTTGCAGGGTTAAACTGCACATTTACAGCAAAATTGCCAAAGGAAAAACTTTTTATTCGGGCTGCCTGCAATGCCTCGTAATTCTGCCGAGCAAAATCCCAAACAGCAAGTTGCTCATCAAAAAAACTGTCTATTTTCATCTATAAAATTACTTGTTATTATTATTTTTCAACAAAAATACAGAAATATATTCTGTTATTTAGCGAAAAAAAAATATATTTGCATTACAAAACAAAAAAAATCATGAAAAACATTTGCTTATTTTTTCAAATCCATCAACCATTATTGCTCAAACGATACCGATTTTTTGATATTGGGCAAAATCACTATTATTACGACGATTTTCAGACAGAAGAAAATCTCGCCTATGTCGTTGAAAATTCGTACATTAAGGCAAACAACACTTTGCTCGAAATGATTCGCAGCTCAAACGGCAAGTTTCGCTGTTCGTTTGCGCTTTCGGGTTTGGCTATCGAACTGTTTGAGCAGTATGCGCCCGAAGTAATCGACTCCTTTCGCGAACTTGCCAAAACGGCGAGCGTAGAATTTTTGGCAATGCCGTATTCAAATTCGCCGGCTGCGGTGTACGACCTCGATGAATTTGAGCGGCAGGCACAACTGCTCTCCGATAAAATTGAAGAACTTTTCGGCAAACGACCGACTACATTTTTCAATACCGAAATGATTTATTCCGATGAAATCGGCGAAAAAATCTCAAAAATGGGTTATCGCTCTGTTTTTATCGACGAGGCAAAACACGTGATGGGTTGGAAAAGCCCGAACTACATTTATTGCCATTCGTATATGCCAAAACTGCAATTACTTGTGCGCAACAACAAATTAAGCGACGATATTGCACTGAATTTTCAAAAACTGTCGCTCAAAGCCGAAGATTATATCCGTTGGGTTGCATCGCTGCCCGAAGGCGAAAATCAAGTTAATATCGGAATGAGTTACGATGCACTCGGAATATTGCAACCGGAATACAGCGGCATTTTTAATTTCCTGAAATCGTTGCCATATTTTGCTATGGAACAGCAAGTTGGATTTGTGCTGCCGCGCGACATCGCTAAAAGTGCCGACCATAAAGAATCGCTTTCGGTGCCTTATCCGATGAGTTGGGCAGGCAGTGAAAAAAACCTGACTGCGTGGACAGGAAACGACTTGCAGCAGGAGGCGTTGAATAAACTGTATGCCGTGAGCGAGCGCGTAAATTTATGTGCCGACAATTCGTTAAAACACGATTGGTTAATGTTGCAATCGATTGATAACTTCCGCTATATGAGCCATGTAGATGCGTATAAAACTCATTACGAAACGGCTTACGATGCTTTTGTAAATTATATGAATGTGCTTGCCGATTTTTTGCAGCGAGTAAATGCGCAATATCCCACCTCAATCGAAAACGAGGAATTAAACGCCCTTCTCAAAACCATCAACAATCAAGAATCTGAAATCGCAAAATTAGAAAGTGAAATTGCAAGATTGAAAAAAAGAAGTTAGAAGTTAGCAAATTAGGGATTGAGGGCATTGCGTGCAACGCCCTCAATCCCGCACAAATGTCCCGGAAAGAAAAAATACATTTTTTGAACACGAAGGCACAAAGCAGTGATTAACTATTAGTGTTGAACGTCTAAATTAAGAATCTTTTCGCGTGTAGCATGTCTCATTTGCCACTCCATACGTCGGTACAAGTTTAGCAATCCCTTTAATCATTAAAAACATAGGCTGACAAAATATTTGCCAGCCTATGTTTTTTTATGATTTACTTGGGTTATTTTACAACTGTCCAATCAAGTGTTACCAG
>JAITXR010000190.1 GCA_031284665.1 Paludibacter sp. | reverse complement strand
CGATTTGGATTTTCCTCAAAGGTGGCTGCTGAATCTAAAATTGCTAAAATTTCGTCCTTGTTGTAGTCCGAAATGGATACCAAACTTTTGTGTTGCATATTTTTTTAGTTGATTTTTTTGCAAAGTTAGCATTTACTTTTAGAAAATGAAAAAATAAAACAAGAAATCTATGTTAAAATGTCCTTTTATATTTTCCTACTCAAAATATTCAAAAATTCTGGCGATAATTACTTTTCTGCCTTGATGATAAGCAATTTTTCGTTGCCAATTATTTTTGTTGTCATAATTAAAATATTTATCAAAATATGTATACTCAGAATACTCCACAGGTTCATTATTACCTGAATATTCAGTATTTTCGTTTCTTTCAATTAATCTGCCTGCACTATCATATTTGTAGGTGTAATTTGTTTTGGTAATCATCTCCGAACCATCACTAAACTCATCAATCACTGTATGTGATTTTATTGCGCCATTTTCAAGATATTCGCAATTGTACTTTATTTTATGGTTGTCAAACTCCCTTTCTGTAAGTATGCCATTTATATATGTTTCTCTCGTCATTCGAGTTGTAGAATCGGCTACGCGATAGTCATAAGAATATATATCATTACCCGAATATTTGTATTTGGTATATCTGATTAATTTTTCAATTTTATTTGAGTCAGCTTTTTCATACCATCTATCTTCAAGCATTTTGTTTTCATCATCATAAAAATATTCGTATGTGCGATAATAATCTGAACTAAACACATCAGCAGTTAATTCTTTTATTTTGTTTCCTATTTTGTCATAATAAAAGTATCTCCCTCTACAATCTGAATCATTTGTATTGCAAATAGATTCAGATATTAATTGATTTTTTGTATTATACTCAAATAAAGCTATATTTTGATAACTATGCCACCTGTCAGATTCTATTATTTTAATAATCTTTCCAAATTGATTATAAAAAACTTCCTTTTGCGATATTTCAGAAGAATCAACATCATCGTAAGAATACATTTTAACAGTCAGTTTTGTGACATTTCCATTAAATTCAATATATGAACCTGCATAGTGCCAAATGGGGTAAGATGCATTTGCAGCAAGCGAAACAGAAATAATTGCTAATATTAAAACTACTTTCTTCATAAAGATTATTTTTTTGTTAATGCGAATCAATAATAGCATCGGCATTCATATTGCACACCTATATAGCACAAATTGTCCTGCCTAATATTAAGAATTAATTAATTCTTAATTCTTAATTCAAAAGTGCCTTTTCAATATCTTCAATCAAATCGTCCACATCTTCGATGCCTACCGACAAGCGGATTAAAGAATCCTGAGTACCGGTGGCGTGGCGCACTTCGGGCGGAGTAGATTTGTGTGTCATAGTGGCTGGGTGGCTCGCAAGGCTAAACACGTCTCCCAAACTTTCTGCCAAAATAAATACCTGCGTAGAGGTAAGAAATTTTGTTGCCGCCGCTATCGTGTCGTCTTTGAGGCTGAACGATACCATTCCGCCAAATCCACCCTGTTGTTTTTTGGCAATGTCGTGGTTTTTGTGTGTTGGCAATCCGGGGAAATAAACTTTGTCCACTTTGGGGTGCTTGGCAAGAAATTCAGCAACTTTTGTCGCATTTTCGCAATGTTTCTGCATTCGCAAACTCAACGTGCGTACGCCTCTCAGTGTCAGCCAACTATCCAACGGTGCAAGTACGCCGCCTGAGGTGTTGTGAATATATTTCAGTTGTTCGGCAAGTGCCTCGTCGTTCAGCACCACAAAACCGCCCAGCACGTCTCCGTGCCCCGACAGGTATTTGGTGGCACTGTGCACCACAATGTCGGCGCCGAGTTCCAGCGGGCGTTGCAGCGCAGGCGACAGGAAGGTGTTGTCCACCACCAGCAATGCGCCAACAGCGTGTGCCATTGCGGCAATTGCTTGAATGTCGGATATTTTCAGCGTGGGATTGGTGGGCGTTTCGAGCCATACAAAGCGCGTTTTTGCAGAAACAGCATCGGCTACATTTTGCGCATCGGTGGTATCCACAAATTTTGAAGTAACCCCAAAACGGTTGTAAACGGTAGTGAGAATGCGATAAGTACCGCCATACACATCATTAACCGAAACCACTTCGTCTCCTGCGTTCAGCAATTTCAGCACGCAATCGGTAGCCGCCATTCCTGAGGCACAAGCAAAGCCAAAACGTCCGCCCTCAAGAGCAGCAATGGCATCTTCGGCAGCCTTGCGGGTAGGATTCGCCGTGCGCGTGTAGGCAAAACCCGCCTTGGTATTGTCGGGCGACAGTTGTTGGTACGACGAAGTTTGGTAAATCGGGGTCGAAATAGCCCCTGTCAGCTCATCAGCCGGTGTGATGTGTACAATTTTAGTTTGAAATTTCATCTATTTTTTTGATATGTTATTGGTCATTACTATTTTACAAATGGAACGCAGATAACGCGGATTAAGCGGATTTGCACGGATTTTTTAATTTTATTTTTTAATATCTTAATTATTTTTTCTTTGCGACTTCGTGTCTTTCCCGCTCTGGCGGGACAAGTAGTGCCTTTGCGTTAAGTATATTTATATTTTTAACGCTAAGATGCAAAGTCGGAAAGCCGCTAAGTCTTTAATTTTTAATTTTCTATCTACTTATCTACATAACTACTTAACTACTTTATTTTGTACGTTTGTTCTTTGAGCCATTG
>JAITXR010000189.1 GCA_031284665.1 Paludibacter sp. | reverse complement strand
CATAAAAATATGCACCGGTCGTGGACGCGCCGCAATAAGAATTGAAATTGCAATTATTGCCAAAAATAAATGGAAGTGTTTCATAAAAGATTAGAAGTTAAAGAAGTTAGAGAAGTTATGGAAGTTATAGAAGTTATGGAAATTTGAGTGGTTTGAATGTTTGAGTGGTTTGAATAGTTACCAAATTAGTAGTTTTGTCATTGCTCCTTGTTCTTTGTTCTTTGCTCTATTGAGTGTTTGAATGTTTGAGTAGTTTAGAGTTTTACCTAATTAGTAGTTTTTTCATTTTACATTTTACATTCTACATTTTACATTTTACACTAATCACTAATTTGCAACCCTACACTGCTAATTCCCGTGATTTCATTTTCGCGCATACCATGCTCAATATCAAAACGATAAGTGCCTTTTTGCGAGAATTTGAAATTTTGCAAAAACAAAACCTGCATCTGCCGCAACGCCCCTACCCCACTGCCAAGCCATTTTCCACGATTATCTGCCAAATAAAAATCAATCGTATCATTTGTAACGCTCTTGTCGGGCGCAGTAATACTAATAAACAACCAAAGATTTTGGAAACGATAATCGGCTGTATTTCGGACATTTACAAACACATTATGAGGTAAATCGCTTTGTACACTCGACGCATCGACTTCAAAAGTCAATGCAGAATTTTTTGTCCATACATCACGAGGCACATCTACATAGTCATTATAAATATCAGTGTTATTACACGAAAGGAGTAAAAAAACACAAAACGGAAGTATTTTTATTTGATTCATTGTGCAAGAAAAAGTTTAATTGAAAATTAACATTATTTCATTCTGCAAAGTTAACAAGATGTAAATAACTTTTTGTATTTTTGCTCAACTTTTTTTACTAATTGACAATTAGATAATGGAAAATTGATAATTGATAATTGACAATGGAGTAAGAACTTCATAACTTTACTAACTTTATAACTTTCAACTTTATAAACTTTACTAACTTCTTAATTTCTAATTTTACAATGAAACACACAATTTTGACCCTTAGCATTTTGCTAACATTTACTTTGGTGAGCAAGGTTTACTCACCGGCTCAAAGCACACAAAATGCCGACAATGCCTACGCTCGTCCGCTGTCGGATGTATTAACGGATATTGAAAAACGTTTTGGAATCGAAATAAAACGCGACGCAAAACTAATTGACGGTAAAACACTTAATTACGCCGATTGGCGCATAAAACCTTGGAGCGCAGAAGAATCGCTGCGAGCCGTACTTGCGCCTTTCGACTACTCTTGGGCGATGGACAACGGAAAGTACAAAATCAAATCGTTTGAATATCCGCGCTCAAACGCACAAGAAGGCAAACGATGGCTGGATTATTTTTCGACGCTTTATTCCAATAAACAAGAATGGGAACAGCGTAAAGCCGAGATTTTACCCTGCCTGCCTGCCGCTTTGCACTTGTCGCCAATGCCCGAAAAGCCGTCGTCGCCGGTAATATTGTCGAAAATTCGCAAATATCAAGATTACACAGTTCAAAATTTTGCAATCCAGACATTGCCCGGAATTTACGTTGCAGGCTGCATTTATCGCCCGCTTAAAATCAAAGGCAAAATTCCTGTTGTACTAAATCCAAATGGACATTTTGCTGCGGGCAGATTTTACAAAGACATTCAATTAAGAGCAATAATGCAGGCACGAATGGGCTGTGTGTCAGCCACTTGGGATTTATTTGCTTATGGCGAAAGTTTACTCCAATTCGATGGCTCAATGCACCGACTTAGCGCAGCAAATACGATACAAATATTGAATGGCATCCGCATTCTCGATTATCTTTTGACATTAAAAGAGGCTGATACTGAGCGAGTTGCTGTTACCGGAGCATCAGGAGGCGGTAGCCAAACAATGATGCTTTCGGCTATCGACAGTCGCATAAAAGTGAGTATTCCGGTAGTTATGATGTCGTCGTATTTTTCGGGTGGTTGCCCATGCGAAAGCGGAATGCCCGCTCATCTCTGTGGTGGCAGAACAAATAATGTGGAAATTGCAGCAATGTTTGCCCCCAAACCGCAACTTGTAATAAGCGATGGCAAGGACTGGACTGACCACGTTCCTGAACTTGAATTTCCGTTTGTACAGCACATTTACGGTTTTTATGATGCCGAATCACAAATTGAAAATGCCCATTTTGGCAACGAAGGACACGACTATGGAACATCAAAACGACAGGCTGCATATAAATTTCTGGCAAAACAATTTTCGCTTGACATTAGCAAACTAACTGATTTAGAGGGCAATCTCAACGAAAGTGCTGCCGTTGTGGAAACTGACGATTTACTCAAAGTTTTTGGCAAAAACGGCGAACTGCTCCCTGCAAATGCCATCAAAGGAAAAGACGCTTTGGAAAAAGTGCTGAAAGAATGTGGAATTTTTTAGAATACTCCTTATATATACGGAAGAAATTACAAATTACGAACGGGTAACATAAACAATAGCCAGTCATTGTTTTTGATTAGACATTCCATATCTTTGAGATATGGAATGTCTTTTTTAAAATCAGATGAAGTTACACGAAGTTTTAATTAATTTCCCATTTTTTAACTGATATTTATTTCCCAAAAGCCGCCTTTATCGCCACCAATTCGCTGAATAATTCTTTTTTCTTTTAACTTGTCTAAATCTCTCTGAATAGTTCGCGTATTTATTTTTAAAATTCCTGCAATTTCGCTCGCTGAAATTTTATTGTTCATTTTGATAAAATTGACAATTAATTGCTGCCTTTTATCAGACATTGTTTTAGGTATATTTTCTTGGTCTTTTGCTACGACATTTTCTACGACATTTTTATTTGCCAATTTATTATTATCTTGATTATCAGAGTTTTTTTCTACGACATGGTATTCCGAGAACGATTTTACTTCGCCTTTTGCAAATTGAATAGCCAACATTAATTTTTTCTCAATAAATTGTGCTAAATAATCGACAAATGGCATAATTTGTTCTATAGTGGCATTTGCGCCGTCGAAAGGTGCTATACCTGTGATTTTATCGCATTTACTCAAAATATCAAGATAATTGTTTCGGTCGGCGGTTGGTATCACTATCATCGGATAACTGAAGCGATACAAAATATAATTAACCAACAAGCGGGCAATACGTCCGTTACCATCTTCAAAAGGATGTATGCGAATGTAGCGATAATGAAACAAAGCCGCCAACTCCACAACAGATAAATTATGTTTTGCTTCCTCGCTGCGATACCACGAAATCAAATCTGCCATCATCGATGGTGTTTCTTCGGGCGAAGCATAATCGAACATTGCACCCGCAGGCGTAATAACGGAATTTGGGCGAGTTTTGTAAATACCTGTGTGAATTTTGTAGCGATATTCGCCATCGCGGCTTGTTTTGTAAAAGTCGCCTGCAAGAATTGTGCTATTAAGTTCGCGAATAAATATTTCGGAAAGATGTCGTTGTTTATCAAGTGCCTCACGTTTCATCATTTCCAACCCAACATTGTGTGCTTTCATTTCTTCATAATCGCGAAATAACGCTTCTCCTTCGACTCGTCCAAATAAAAGCAAAAGTTTGGTCTGTCCGTAAGTAAGAGTATTACCTTCCAAATGATTGGAATTGTAGTTGAAATCAAACATAAACTGTTGATCCATTTGATGTTGTAATGGTTGTTTCAACGGTTGTAACGACTGCCATTCGGCAAGCATTTTTTTGATATTATCGTTATTCATTCTCTAATTTTTACTTGATTTTGTTTGATTTTATTTTATCGTTAGGGCTGTATCAATGTTTTCCCAGATTTATTTATTCTTAATTTTTTCTCGGCAAATCAACAACAAATCAATATTCAAAATTTACTACCAATAATTCCGAGCGTGTGCCGATTCGATAAGGCGGTCCCCAGATGCCAAGACCGGACATAATATAATAATGTGTAGAATTTTTCTGCAAATATCCCTGCGATTTTTCAAACAGCAAGCGCGTGATTAAATTGACAGGAAAAAACTGACCGTCGTGAGTGTGTCCTGAAATTTGCAAAGCGATATGGTTGTCGGCGGCTTGTTGCAAAGCGTGTGGTTGATGGTCGAGTAGCACGATGGCATTGTCGGGAGTAATGTTTTCTACAATTTGGCGTAATTCTTTTCGATGACTGTTGCTGCTGTCGTCTCTGCCGGCAATGTACAGACCGTCAGATACTTGCGCCACCGAATCGAGCAGGACAACAATATTGGATTGTCGATAAAAATTGAGTTTATCATCCACATTTCCGGCAATATATTCGTGATTTCCCGCAATGGCATACACCCCAAGCGGAGCGGCAATTTGGCGTAATTCTTCGTCCATTTTTTGAGCAGCGAGCGGCTCAAAGCGATTGTCGCAAATATCGCCTGCAAAAAGCACAATATCAGGATTTTGCGCATTGATTAGAGAAACAAATTTTTTCAATCGTTGCTTGTCGTTACTAATTCCAAGATGCAAATCGGAGGCTGCAACAATTTTAAGCGATTTCCCTTTTGGAGTAGAGTTTGCTGCTGCAAGCGAAAGTGTTGTAATTGAGGGATTTATATAGCGAATATAGCCAATAATCATCGATACGGCAATTATCAGTAACGAACAAAGGAAAAAATATCGGCGAAATAATAAAATAACATTTGGCGAAACCTGAAACATCCACAAAATCAAGCGAATAACATCAGCCAAAAGAAAAGATATGATTAGATAAACAAAAATTATTATTGCCGAATTACCCACAAAAGCAAGAATTTTCAAGCCGGATAAATTGGTCAGCGCACCCAGCAACATCCCTGCAAACATTGCACAAACAAGCAACGAGGCAGAAATGTAAAACACAGTTCGACCAACAGGAAACGCGCGAAGAACTTGTCCGCCACATACAAAAACATACGACAGCAACGACAAAAAAACTAATATTATTGCAATAAAAAATCCATATTTCATTTGTTTAAATTTTTAGAGTAAAGAATAAAAAATAAAGAGCAAGGAACAAAGACATCCGAACTATAATTTCCAAATTAGTAGTCTTTTCGTACACCGTTTTCCGTGTATCGTGTACCATTTTTGCCACTATTAACTATAAACTACTTTCACTGTCTTTTGAAAATTTCTTACAAAGATACTATAAATTCGCTGTGCATTTTATATTTTTGTTTTTATTTAACCGAAAAAATCACTATTACGATGAAAAAAATCATTCTCCCCATTCTCATTTTTGTTTTTATCTTATTGACACACAGCGTAAAAGCGCAAAATTACAACATTGTATGGACAAGTCAGAGTCAAAATTCTTCCGAAAGTATGCCTTGCGGAGGCGGCGACATTGGGCTGAATGTGTGGGTCGAAAATGGTGATGTTTTGTTTTATATTGCTCGCAGCGGACAGTTCGACGAAAATAATTCGCTGCTCAAATCGGGGCGTGTGCGCATTCGTTTTTCGCCAAATCCATTTACTGATGGCAAGTTTAGGCAAGAATTAAACTTGAACGAAGGATGCGTAATAATTAAAGGAGAAAAAAATGGAAAATACTGCGAAATTAAACTTTGGGCTGATGTTTTTAATCCTGTAATTAATGTCGAAGTGTCAGGAAATCAAGCGCATAACGCCGAAATTTATTACGAAAATTGGCGTTATGCCGACCGTGCTTTGCCACAAGGCGAAAGCGACCAAAGTTCGTGGAAATGGGCTGCTCCAAAAAATGCTGTTACAAAAAAAGATATTATTGATTTTGAACAAAATAAAATTGTGTTTTATCACCAAAATCAAGGACAAAATATTTTTGATATTACAGTTGCTCAGCAAGGAATGGAAAGCGTTAGAAATCAAATGTTTAACCCTTTGGAAAATTTAATTTTCGGTGCTTGTCTCGAAGCAAAAAATTTTATACCCGCCGGAGTTTCACAAGGCAAATATATTGACAGCGATTTCAAAGCGTGGAAATTACAAAGCACAAAAGCATTGAAAATCTGGAATTTAACAATCAAATTACATAGCGAGCAAACTGCCAATCTGCAAGAGTGGAAAAATAATTTGGATACAAAAACAGTGAGCAACAAAAAGCAAAATCTTGAATGGTGGCGCAGGTTTTGGGAGCGCAGTTTTATCCGCATTTCGGGCGAAAGCATTGGCGAAGAGATAAGTCGTAACTATGCGCTTTTCCGTTATATGCTCGCCTGCAACGCTTATGGCAGTTACCCGTCGCGTTTCAATGGCGGTTTGCACACTTTCGACCCCGTGTTTGTGGATAAGCAACGGACTAATACGCCCGATTTTCGCAGATGGACAGGCGGTACTTTTACTGCTCAAAACCAACGACTTGTGTATTTCCCAATGCTCCGTTCGGGCGATTTTGATATGATGATACCGCAATTTGAATTTTACAACCGGATACTGAAAAATGCCGAACTTCGCAGCCAAGTTTATTGGGGACACGGCGGGGCGGCATTTACCGAGCAAATCGAAAATTTTGGCTTGCCAAACTTTGCCGAATATGGCACAAAACGCCCTGATAACTTTGATAAAGGCTTGGAATACAACGCTTGGCTCGAATATATGTGGGATACTTCGCTCGAATTTTGCTTTATGATTCTCGAAACCGAAAGTTATGCCGCAAAAAACATTGAAAAATATATTCCATTGATTGAGAGTTGTTTACGTTTTTTCGACGAACATTATCAATATCTTGCCAAAATGCGTGGCAACAAAGCGCTTGATGGAAATGGGAAACTTGTTATTTTCCCCGGCTCCGCTGCAGAAACATACAAAATGGCTTACAATTCTACTTCCACTATTGCTGCGTTAAAAACTGTAAGCGAACATTTACTTGCGCTACCCGACAATTATTTAGATGAAGATAAACGAGCATATTTTGCAAAATTTTTGCAACGTTTGCCCGAAATTCGCATAAACGAAAGTGCCGGAAAACAAACAATTTCGCCGGCTTGGCTTTGGGAGCGCGAAAATAACAGCGAAAGCCCACAACTTTACCCCGTTTTTCCTTGGGGAATTTATGGCGTTGGCAAACCCGATATTCAGACGGCGATAAACACTTATAACGATTCGTTGGCAGTACGTTTTCGCAGTCATACCGGTTGGAAACAGGACGCAATTTGGGCTGCCCGACTTGGTTTGACCGATGAGGCGTGGAATCTCACAGCAAAAAAATTACGCAATGGCAAACATCGTTTTCCTGCTTTTTGGGGACCAGGCTTTGACTGGACTCCCGACCTTAATCACGGTGGCAGTGGAATGATTGCATTGCAAGAAATGCTGATGCAATGCGATGGCGATAAAATCTACCTTTTCCCTGCGTGGGACAAAAATTTGAATGTTCATTTCCTGCTTTACGCTCCAAAACAAACCAGTGTTGAATGTGAACTTCGCGATGGCAAGATATTAAAACTCAACGTTTTACCAAAAGAACGCGAAAAAGACCTAATAAATCAATTACGAATTACGAATTAAAAATTACGAATTAACGCTGCTAATGTGTTCTGTCTGAACTTTGTTGTTGACACGGAAGTTATTCGAAGGTTTTTAATTCTCAATTAATTTCTACATTTTACATTAATCCATAACTCACACATATTACGTAATATTGTTTGTAAATATTTAATCAAGAGTGGAATAGGTAATCCCGTTAGGGACTACCCCGATAGTTATCGGGAGGTAGAAATGAATATTAATGACAATACTTTCTCTACCAACATATTGTCCCTAACGGGACAAAAAAATCAGTAAATTTTCAACTTTTGATTCACATAAATACGCATATTATACCAAACATTAAATATTAAAACAGATTATCTGTTTTTTAAAAAATAACAAAGTTGCATTTGTAACTTGAATCTGAGTTAATTTTCTAAAATACCATTACTTTTTGCGCCTGACCATCGTTGTTTTTAACAAGATATATTCCTGAGTTTAAGCGGATTTCAAGAGTTTCGGGTGCATTATTTTTGCAAAAAATACTTCTTCCCAAAATGTCGAAAACTGAAATTGTATCGCTTGGCTCAATTTCCGAAATGGTGATTTGACCTTTATCCGAACTAACTTTGAAAGTCGGCAAAGTGTAATTATTTACTGCCGAGACACACTCGGCTGATTGAGTAAACGAAAATGCTGACGGAACTGTGTTTGTATTGTTCGCTGCGCCAATATTTGCGTAAACGATGTTGCAATATTGCGCATCTCCTTTTGTTCCGCTAAAATATGCGCCAAAATTTCCGGCACTGTGAATGTATATATTTTCCAAAATCAAATTCCGAATAAATTTTGACGTGCTGCCAATATACAGAGCATTAAATTTAGAATTGTACAAATCAATATTGCTGATTTTTATATTTTGCAAATCGTATTGCGAACTGCTGTTAAGGTGTAATGCGCCCTGTTGATTTCCCCAAAGGTCGCCACGCGTGCCGTTAATGCCGTTTTGTGCACCGCCGTTATAAACCGAAATATCGTGCATTTCGCTAAAACCAACGGTACTGAAAGACGCACCGGGGAAATCGCAAGTTACGCGAAAACCCGCTTCCATCGGGTCGATAATCAAGATGTGATGCGCCGAATTTTGCTTTCCGCCAAAAAATCCGAGCGACGATGCTCGCCAATTATTTTCCGCCGTACAATAAGCAAATGTGTTGTTCTCGCAAGTTTGATTTGAGCGCGACCAAGTTGCGAGGTCGTCGTCGCCATTGTTGCGCAAACTCGCTTTTTCGAAAGTTGAATTTTTTGTGCCGTAGCAAAAATTAATTCCGTCAGCATAATTATTGCGGAAACGGCAATCTGTAAGTGTTAGATTTTGAGCCGCTTCAATCCATGCACCACATTCAAAATGCTCAACCCACACATTTTTGATTATGGAATTTGAGCCAAAACTGCCCATAAAACCCTTGCCCACCTGATAGGAATCGTTGTTGTCGTAATATCGCTTATTATTAATGGTATTAAGGAAAATTCCGTCAATTACGATATTGTTTCGGCTCGATTCAATACCTCGTTGGTTGTAAGTGCCTCTGTCGTCCGACGAGGCAGTAAAGAAAATTTCGCTGTACCACATTCCTGCCCCTATAAGTTTTGTGCTGTCGGCGTTGAGATTCAGACGTTTATCGCTTAGGTAGCGACCGGCAGGCAAGAAAATTGTTTTACCCAAATTCGACAAAATAAAACTTTGCAAAGAGCCGTTTGCCGACGTATATTGAACTTTATTTACATCCGCAATTTCGTCAAAAGTCAGGGCAGGCGGTACATCTTCGAGTTCCACAAAATCGATGGTACAAACAATATCGTTGGCATTTTTCTTTACCAAGCGAAATGTGGCATTTTCCGGAATTTTTGTCGCCAATTTAACGTGTGTCTCATCGAAACGCATACGTGGAAATTTGTTTGCGGCAGGCGTATTATCGGGATAAACAGGACTCATTGTTTTGTAAAAATACTGCCAAGCCCAATACGAATCGAGCGGAACAAAGGCGGCAAACTCTCCATTTACCAATAGAGCCAAAGTGTCCTTTGTGCCTGTACCTGTGGCATTGTCGGGCAGCGAGAAACGAATTGTCAATCCATCAGCCACTTGCGCATTAGTCCATTCTACGAAGTGATTTTGCGCCGTTAGTTGCAATGCTTGCTGATTTGTAGCCTCACTTTGCAAAGTCGTTTGGTCAAACGAAACAGGTAAAAACGCAGCATTAGTGCTACATTTGCCACTTTCCGCCTCATAGCGTAAATAAGGACGCGTATAATAACCGCGCTGCAAATCGTCATCTGCAAAAGAAACACTTTGAGCAAAAGAGTTGATTGTTAAAGCACTTAAAATCAATAAGATAAAAAAATATTTTGTTTTCATGGCAAAAATTTGTATTAAAATTTATTACAAAGGTAAATAGTTTTTTGTTTTTCAAAAATAAGTTTTTTAAAAGCAGGCTGTTTTGACCAAAAAACTACCCGTTATTGTGCATTTTTTCTAATAAAATATCAATATTTTAAAATGAAAAAAAATCTGTAAACAATTCATTTTTAGTATATTATAAATTTATTTCAAAAAATATTTCTTTATTTTAATCATATTATTTTGACTTGTGTAAATGTTGTCGCAATTTTACACCACAAAATTTTTCAAAAATATTACAAAACATTAAATTCATTTACTTATGAAAAAATTTACATTATTATTTGTTGCATTACTTTTTGCAGCCGTTAGTGCAAACGCACAAACACTAAACAACCCCAAAGATGCCGATGGTTTCTATATCGTAAAATGGGATTGTGCTACCAACTCGTTTGCTGCTTCCAACAATTTTGAAGCCGACGAAACTTTTACTTTTGCTATTGATGTAACAGGCACTCCGTTTGAGGATTGGCTGAGAGGAACACCAACTGAAGGTGCTACACGCAGTATGGCTATTAATAAATGGTCGAATTATGGCGAAATCAATGGTTTAACCAACCGCCTGAAACAAATTCAGGGAAACATTTATGGCGCAACTTGGAACATCCTTCAAATGGGTGCATCCGGTACATCTTTTGATGTTGACAAAGCATCGGGAATTGACTCGGTTGTTTTTGTTGGCGGACAGGTTTTTGGTTTCGAGTATTCTGCCACCAATTCGGGTGTAGCATGGTGGCAATGGCCTGACGGTGTGTCGGAAGGTGTTGCGGTTGACCCGGGAACAGGCAATATTTTCAAAACTTTGCCAAATACGGCAGCAGTTTCAAGCCCCGAATTTTACAACGATGAATATCCGGGAATGTTTGAACTTGATTTTGGTACAGTAAAAGGATATACTTATGCTTGCGCCAACATCATTACCGGTGTTGAAAACACTATTGTCAATTCTGCAACTGTTGTAAGTTCGGAATTTTACAATCTGCAAGGTGCAAAACTTAGCGCAGAACCGGCAAATGGTTTGTTTATCAAAACTTCCATTCTTACAAATGGCGAGCGAGTAAGTGAAAAAGTGCTTAAAGCACTAAAATAAATTTGAATTTATTTTATCGAATAATAAAAAGCGGAGTGTGAATAACGCTTCGCTTTTTTCAAAATAAATCTATTATGAAAAACACAATTCCCAAAATACTATTATTATTTACTGCATTTGTGTTTGTTATTTCGATTTCGGCACAAAGCAAACAAACAATACAGGGAACAGTAGTTGATACTAACAACGAGCCGATAATAGGCGCAACTGTAAGGTCGTCGAGCAACGAAGGCACAATTAGCGATATTAATGGAAATTTTACATTATCGGCTACTGTAAATTCCACACTAACTGTTTCGTTTATAGGATATTTACCCTATCAAGAGAAAGTAATTTCGTCGAAAAGTAATTATCGAATAGTAATTCAGGAAGATACAAAACGCCTCGACGAAGTTGTAGTTGTGGGTTACGGCACACAGCGACGCAGCGATTTGACAGGCGCAATATCTTCCGTCAATACAGGCGATATTAAGGATTTTTCGTCAAAAAGTTTAGCAGAATCGTTGAGCGGTTTAGCGGCAGGCGTAAGTGTTACAAAAGGTGAAGGCTCTCCCGGCTCGTCAGCGGATATTATCATTCGCGGCGCAGGTTCGCTCAACGGGATGAGTCCGTTATATGTGGTTGATGGAGTGGCGCAAGATGCAGGTTTCAGTTTCAATATGCGCGATGTAGAAAATATTGAAATTTTGAAAGATGCAGGCTCAGCAGCAATTTATGGCTCGCGAGCAGCAGGAGGTGTAGTGCTGATTATCACCAAACACGGAAAAAAAGATGAAAAAGCCACCATTAATGCTAATGCTCGTTACGGTTTGCGCAATATTACAAGCAATATTCAACTTCTCAATACGGCTGATTGGATTCGCGCCCGCGATGCTTTCGGCATAGGCAACACTCTCGATGTGTTGGGTGCAACAAACGTTAGCGATTTGCCAAATACCGATTGGATGAAAGTAATGTTCGACACCGGAATTGAACAAGAGTACAACCTTTCGCTGGCATCGGCTTCGGATAAGACAAGTTTTTATCTTTCAGGAAGTTATCTTGGCGAAAAAGGTGTATATATGGACACCCGCGCCGACCGCTTTTCAATCCGCAACAATTTGGATTACAAATTTAGCAAACACATCAGCATTGGCGAGTCGCTCTACGGTAGCACTACCACAAGCAATCCTGCCACAAATTCTTCCATTTATAACCATACAATTCCTTTCCGCACTGTACCTGTGGCAGAAGTGTACGATGCCGACCACAATTTTGCCAAAACGCCCTCCTCCGTAGGTAGTGGACCCAATTTTGCAGGTTTGGAACACGCTTTTCACTCATTCAACGACAATAATTATTCGCTCACAGGGCAAGTTTATTTGAATATTGATTTAGTCAAAGGTTTGAATTGGCGCACCACAGGGTCGGGCAGTTTTTACGGCTTTTCGAAAAATACTTTTACCGAATACAAAAATTTTGGACCCGTAACTGTTGGTGTTGACGGAGGCTCCTTAAACGCTTACGCAGGCACTTCGCAAACCTTGATGTTCAACAGCGTTTTGACTTACGAAAAAACATTCGGTAAACATAATTTCAAAGCAATGGTAGGTACGGAATGGTGGAAAACCGACGGTTACAACCTAAGCGTAACCGCCTACAATTTTGCCATTCCTTTGGCTGAATCCATTGCGCTTGCCTCGTCGGGTGCAACAAAAGATGCCTCCGATGGTTTGCCGCAGGAACGCCGCGCCTCGTATTTTGGGCGTTTGAACTACGATTATTTAGGCAGATATTTATTAGCCGCAAATTTCCGTGCCGATGCTTCCGACCGCTTTGTTGGTAAAAATCGCTGGGGATTTTTTCCGTCTGTAAATGTCGGTTGGCGCTTGAGCGACGAAGAATTTATTAAACAATATACGGAAAAGTGGCTCGACAATGCCAAAATTCGCGCCTCGTGGGGAATTTTGGGCAACGATA
Organism: Paludibacter sp.; assembly: GCA_031284665.1. GTDB lineage: Bacteria > Bacteroidota > Bacteroidia > Bacteroidales > Paludibacteraceae > JAITXR01. The sequence goes on along the minus strand of JAITXR010000189.1, from coordinate 6,261 downwards.
TGAGTGTTCCGCAATTTATGTATCAATCAACATACTCATTATCAGGTATTTCTTATGCATTCGACAATTCTGCTATTGGCAAAACAGGTGCGTGGATTGCTACGGTAGGCAACGAAAATCTGAAATGGGAAGAAGTTAATCAAATTGACTTTGGGATTGATTTAACGTTTTTAAGCAACAGATTGACTGTTACTTACGATTATTACAACCGCCAAACACGCGATATGCTTTATCGCGGCAGTTTGCCTCTTTCGGGCGGAATGAGTTACTACTTTAGCAGCGCAGACCCAGCCGGCACTGTTCCTGTATATTTCAATGCCGGTTTGGTCGAAAATCAGGGACACGAAATTACAATTGGCTGGCAGGACAAAATCCACGACTTTAAGTACAACATCAGAGCCAACGCCTCGTTTAATTCCAATTTAGTGAAACAAGTAGGCGACAAACCGGGGGCAAGCATTATTGATTCAGGTCTTGATACGGCGTTCCCGCTTTTGGCACGCACGCAGGACGGCTATCCAATGGCAATGTATTACGGCTACGAAGTTATCGGGATTTTCAAAACTCAGGCGCAAGTTGACCAATATAATCAACGCTCGTTAGATGCTTGGAAGTTGCACAATCCAAATCACTCCTTTGGCTATGATGCTGCCGGACAACCACTTAATATCGAAGGAAAACCACTCGGCATTTATTATCAAAAAGAAAATACCGGCGTTGGCGATTTGATTTTTGACGACAACGGACAAGGTTATGTTACACCTGTGTCGCGAAAATTTATCGGCAACCCGTGGCCTAAAATGACTTTGGGAATAAATCTGAATTTTGAATACAAAAATTTCGATTTATCAGCAGTTTTTCAAGGTGCATTCGACTTTGAGATTATGAATTTGGTAAAACCATATACACAAATGTTCAGCAGCGACAACACTACTGCGGCGATTTTCAATACCTCGTGTTTTGGCAAGGATAACTTTACTGTTACCGAACATCCGCGTGTTGGATATATCAACAGCAAAGGTTCTTTTATTGGCGACGGTGCAGCCAATCGCAACTATTCCACAGTTTCGGGCTATTTGATTGAAAGTGGCAACTATCTGAAACTCAAAAATTTATCGATAGGATATTCGTTGCCAAAAGAAGTGGCTGCAAAAGTTTTGCTGCAAAATGCACGAATTTACGTTACCGCACAAAATGTATTTACATTAACAAAATATTCGGGTATTGACCCCGAAATTGGTGGCGATGTGCTAATGCGCGGTGTGGATAATCAGAACAGATATTTGCCTTCGAGATTAATTTCTTTCGGGGTGGATTTAACTTTTTAATTGATAACTGACAATTAATAATTGATAATTATATGAATCAGATAATAAAAAAAATAACAATATTATTGTTGTCGGCACTACTGCTATGTGCCTGCGAGGATTTTTTTGATATTACGAACAAGCAAACCCTCTCGCCCGACAATTTTCCTGCTACTATGGAGCAGGTGGACTTGGTGCTGACTTCGGCGTATAGCGGCTCGCACGCCATTGGTACTTATGCTTTCTATTGGTTTCCGATGGGCATTTACCTTTACGACCACACAACCGACACTTACGGCTCTTACGACGAGCGCAGTTCGAGTATGGATAATTATACCAATATCGACAGTCGATACATTACCCAAAGTTACACCGACTTGTGCAAATGGGCTAATTTGGCGACTTCGGCTGTGGAGGCAATTGAAAATTACCGCAACAATTATTCCGTTCAGAGCGAGCAAGCGCAGTTAAATTATATGCGTGGACAAGCGTTGTTCAATCGCGCTTTGGCATATTGGCACGCCCAAGTTTTCTTTGAGATAAAACCTGATGCATGGGGTTTTCCTATCTTCGGCAAAACTGAAAACAATGTCGAAACAATGAAACGCCCCCGCGCCACAGTAACTGAGACTTGGAAATTTGTAATCGACGATTTGAAAGCGGCTGTACCATTACTTGCGGGGTATAACGACAAATTTCGCGCTTCGGAATGGGCAGCAAAAGGCTTATTGGCAAAGGTTTATATGCAGTCGCTCTATATTTTTCCCGAAAATAAAGCGGCAGCAAAATCGTTAATGGAAGATATTATCAACAATAGTGGCAAAAAATTGGTTTCTCCCGCTGTGTATGCCGATATGTTTTATGGCAATGCGGCAAATGAATTTAATTCCGAATCGCTTTACGAAATAGGAATGACGGTAAATCCATTGCAGGATGGACCTTGGGGCGGATACACCACAGGCAGCGGAATGCCGTTGGTTTTTGCACCTTGGTATATGGATTTGGACATTCGCTTCCGAGCAAATGTGGAAGGCGCAACCGACCCGCTTACAAAGGAATTGGATATTATTACTTCCAAAAAAAGCAGTCAATGGGGAAATAATTTTATTCACGATGCCAATATCAAACGCTTTGGTTTTCGCGGAATTTATGGCGACACTGTTCCACGCCGAACTCTTAATCCATCGTTTGTGGCTTCGCAAGCGCGTTCCACAGCAAATTATCCATATCAGTTGCAATATCCCGATTATGTGCAGCAAAGTTTGAATTTAAAAAACGATAAAAGCAAAACCGACCCGCGTCTGAAACTGTCGGCTGGTCAACCTTACGTTGATATTTATATTAACGAAAAAGGCAAGGAAAGTTACTACGACCGTTCGCTTGAAGTAAACAATCGTCCCGATTTATTGACTTGGCAGCACCGCAAATTTACCAACATTCGAGGTGTGGAAATGGGGTCTGCACCTTACGGAAAAAACGAAAGCAGCGATGCCAATTATCCGATTGTACGTTTGGCAGATATTTATTTACTTTATGCAGAATTAGTTAAGGACGAAAATCCTGCCACAGCGTTGGAATATATTAACAAAGTTCATCGCCGCGCTTATGGCGAATCGCCCGATGCTCCCTCGCCCTACGATTACGTAAGTTTGACAGAGCGCACCAAAACCGCCGATGATAACGACCATTTGGCAAATAACGTGTTGCAATACGAGCGATGGGCAGAACTTTTTGCCGAAGGACAATGGTGGTTCGACGTGCGCCGATGGAAAATTGGGCAGCAAGAAGCAGAATATTACAAGGAAACACGACACGGCGCAATCACTTGGAAAGGCGACGAATCGTACGTGCAGCCCATTCCGCAGTTGGAATTGGAACGAAATAAAAACATTCAGCAATCCACCGGATACCCCAATGTGAAATAATTGACAATTTAATTAAATATGAAAATAATAAAAACTCAGGTTTTAACGCTTGCCGTTCTTCTGTTGATGTTTTCTTGCGGGAAAAATGATAAAAACGTTCTAACCCTCAAATCGCCTGACGGAAAAACCGCTGTAACGTTTACCTTGGACGAAGGCAAAGCGTATTATTCTGTTTCAAAATCGGGAGAAAGAATACTCAATCCTTCGCGTTTGGGCTTTATGCTGACAGACAATGACTCGCTTTGCGCCAATTTTGAAATTATTGGCACAAAAACCGATTCAAAAGACGAAACTTGGCAGCAAGTTTGGGGCGAAGAAATCGATGTGCGCAACCATTACAATGAATTAATTGTCAATTTGCAGGAAAAAACAGGCAAAAAACGGCTGTTGAATATCATTTTTCGTACTTTCGACGACGGCATTGGCTTTCGTTACGATTTCCCGCGACAAGAGAATTTGACAGAATTTGAAATTGCCGACGAACTGACAGAATTTGCACTCGCAAACGACGATAGCATTTGGTCGCAACACCTTTTTGATAGAGATTACGAGCAACTTTACACAAAACGAAAAATTTCGGAAATTGCCGATACCGTCAGTACGCCCGTAACTATCGAAACCGCCGATGGCAGATATATTGCCATTCACGAGGCAGAATTGGTGGACTTTGCAAAAATGAATTTGTACCTTCCATTAACTTCTGCTAATAGTCGTAGTGGAAAACTAAAAGCCGATTTAACCCCTTGGTCTTCGGGCATAAAGGTTTATGCTCACACCCCTTTTGTTTCTCCTTGGCGCACAATAATTTTGGCTGATAATTTGAACGATTTGGTAAATTCTCGTTTAATGTTAAATTTGAACGAATCGTGTAAAATTATTGATACACAATGGATTACACCTACAAAATATATTGGTATTTGGTGGGGAATGCATCTCGAAAAATATTCGTGGGTACAAGGTGCAAAGCACGGCGCAACTACCGAAAATATGAAACAATACATTGATTTTGCGGCTGCAAACGGTTTTGGTGGCGTGTTGGTCGAAGGCTGGAATATCGGCTGGGAAGGTTATATGGTGGGCAACGGCGAATTTTTCCGCTTTGCGCAGCCATACCCCGATTTCGATATCGAAGAAGTGAGCAGTTATGCCGCCGACAAAGGCGTAGAAATGATTGGACACAACGAAACGGCAGGCGCAATTACAAATTACGAAAACCAACTCGACAGTGCATTCCGCTTTGCCAATAAATACGGAATCCATTCAATCAAAACAGGTTACGTCAATCCACTTTTGGATGGCAAGGAACGGCACAGCAGTCAATACGGTGTGCGGCATTACCGCAAAGTGGTGGAAACTGCGGCGAAATTTCAAGTGATGATTGACACGCACGAGCCGATTATGCCCACAGGTTGGCAGCGCACATATCCAAATTTGATGTCGCAGGAAGGTACTCGCGGGCAAGAATGGGACGCATGGTCAACGGACGGCGGTAATCCTCCCGAACACAGTACTATTTTGCCATTTACACGCGCTTTGGCAGGACCTATCGACTTTACCCCCGGCACTTTCAATTTCACAAATCCTGTTCATCCGCAAACCAGAGTGCAAACCACTATTGCCAAACAACTTGCACTTTATGTGGTGATTTACAGCCCTTTACAGATGGCAAGCGATTTGCCTGAAAATTACGAAAACTGCCCTAATTTTGAATTTATCCGAATTGTTCCTGTCGATTGGCAAAAATCCATTATTCTTGACGGAAAAATTGGCGATTTTGTAGTTACAGCACGAAAGGACAAACATTCTGACGATTGGTATCTTGGCGCAATAACAGACGAAAACGCACGAAATTTGAAACTGCAACTGAATTTTTTAGATAAAGACAAAAAATATACTGCAAAAATTTTTGGTGATGCTCCCGATGCTGATTGGAAAACAAAGCCATCTGCTGTGGAAATTACTGAAACAGAAATAGATGCAAATTCTGTTTTAGATTTACATCTCGCCACAAGCGGCGGTGCAGCCATACAATTCAAGGCACAAAAATAAAATATCGGAATGTCCCTGCTCGCAGGTTATAGAGAAGAAAAAAGAAGAATGGCATCTTTGCTGCCATTCTTCTTTTCTTTCTAACCTGAGTTCGACCTAAGAAATTTCAAAAAAAGTGATGAAAAAATTTGGTAAGTTGGTAAAAATATATTTTTTGCAAAATAAAATGGTGATTGAAAAAGAGAGGCTGTCTAATCCACGATAAATCGGAATAAATCCTGCATCATCTGCGTGTTTTCTGGACAGCCTCTTAAGAATTAAGAAAGACACAAAACTTTAAGATTTTACTTTACTTTCTTTACTTTCTTTCCTGTTTTTCTCTATTGCGCCTGCTGCTTTTTCTAATGCATCATTCGCCTCTGTATCTTTGTTGCTGCTTACAAAAATAGTTTCTCCGTTATTGTTCAATACAATATATTTCGACAATCCAACGACATTTTCAAACTGCGGAGTTGTAATTTCTGTCAGAAAATTAGCATATTTTTCCTTATACTTTTTCCCATAAACCGCTATAAATCTAAATTTAGGCGTTTTCTTTGTTTTTAATTTGTTTGTGTACAGCGAGTCGGAAATTATTAATACATTTGTTGCTTTATCCAAAGTTTTTGTTGATGTTTCAATCATACGTATATCATCTTCTTTGTCGATAAGCAAAATATATAAATCCGCATTTTGTTGCGCTGCAAAGTCAATAGCCTGCTGTAGTAAAGCGTCGGAGCACCAAGCGGCATAACCAAAAAAAATGGAAATATCTTTGTCTGAGTTTTGTGCGATACAGCGTACTTGCTCCGGCGTAACTGTTTGCAGTTCACTGTAATTGCTTTTTGTAAGTTTGCATATATTGTTTTGTGCGGTTAATGTTACAGGGAGAACAATAAATGCAATGATTAGAAAAATGTTTGATTTCATATTTGTTTTTTTATAAAAGTTTTCCTACTCCACATCTGAGCCGTTTCGGATTTTTTTTCGCTCTTTTTTTT
>JAITXR010000165.1 GCA_031284665.1 Paludibacter sp. | reverse complement strand
AGTGGGACAGGGGCAATACCGGATTTCCCCTCTGATGACCCACCTTGGTATCAGTATAGTAACAATATAACTGCGGTTGATATACAAAATGGGGTAACAAGCATTGGTGAGTATGCTTTTTACAATTGCAGCGAATTGACTTCAGTAACTATTCCCAACAGCGTAACAGGCATTAGAGATGGTGCTTTTTACAGTTGCAACGGCTTGACTTCAGTAACTATTTCCAACAGCGTAACAAGCATTGACTATGCTGCTTTTGCCTTTTGCAGCGCTTTGACTTCCATAACTATTCCCAATAGTGTAACAAGCATTGGTAGTTATGCTTTTTACAATTGCAGCGCTTTGACTTCAATAACTATTCCCAATAGCGTAACAAGCATTGGCTATGCTGCTTTTGCCTTTTGCAGTGCTTTGACTTCCATAACTTGTAATGCCATAATACCGCCATCTGTAGGTAATAATGCTTTTGAGAATACCTCTATCCCTCTTTATGTTCCTGTCTGCTCAGTGTCTGCCTATCAATCCGCACCTATATGGAATAGTTTTGCCAATATTATTGGTGTTGCTGTTGATGTTACACCAACTGTTATAACGCTACCTGCATTAAATGTTACATACAGTTCCGCAACATTAAATAAAACAGTTATAGGAAGTTGTGAACCAATCATATCACAAGGTTTCCAATACAAAAAAGTGGGTGAAAGTAACTGGCTGGCTTCCGAAAGCGGGAATTTAACAGGTTTAATTGTCGGTACTCAATATGAATTTTATGCTTATGCAACAACGGCGAGCGGTACAGTAACCGGAGATACATTAACTTTTACAACATTGAATATATCTTTATCTTGCCCAAATCCCATTGCATTCGGTACAATCGGCAACATTATATGGACACTTTGCCCGGACAGTACTCTTACTATTAGTGGGACAGGGGCAATACCGGATTTCCCCTCTGATGACCCACCTTGGTATGAGCATCGTAACTATACAACTGCGGTTGATATACAAAATGGGATAACAAGCATTGGTGAATATGCATTTTTCAATTTAAGTAGTTTGACTTCAGTAACTATTTCCAACAGCGTAACAAGCATTGGTTATGCTGCTTTTGCCTATTGCAGCGACTTGACTTCCATAACTATTCCCAATAGCGTAACAATTATTGGAGAGGGTGCTTTTTTCAATTGCAGCGGCTTGACTTCCATAACTATTCCTAATAGCGTAACAAGCATTGGAGATTTGGCTTTTACTTATTGCGTCGGTTTGACTTCCATAACTTGTAATGCCACAATACCGCCATCGTTAGGTAGTGATGCATTTACGGATGTTCCAACAAATATTCCTGTTATTGTGCCTTGTGGCTCTTCCGCAGCATATCAGGCGGCAGCAAACTGGAATGATTTTACGAACATAATTGATAATTGTCCCAAAAGCGTTCGCGTACTGTCAAATAATGCTGCTCTTGGTACTGCTATCGGCAGTGGTACTTATTATTTTAATGCGTCTGTAACTATTGCTGCTATTCCGGTGCAGGGGAATGTATTTGCCGTGTGGAATGACGGCAATACAGATAATCCGCGTTCTATTATAATAACGCAGGATACAACTTTTACCGCAACTTTTGCTGCCGATGCTCAAATCACAGCCTTAAAGGCAGATACAGCGGCATTAAGAGCCGCTTTGATAAATTGCAATAATAATGGCGATTCTTTGCAAAATGTGATAAACGCATTACAGGCGGATACAACAATTTTGAAAGAGCAAATTATTGCTTTGCAGCGTGATACTATCGCTTTAAACAATCAAATCGGAACTTTGAATGCACAGATTACAACTTTTACAAATCAAGTTAGCAATTTGCAATCCGATACCATCGCGCTAAATGCACAAATAGCAACATTAATAAGCAATTTAGTTGAATGTAATAGCTATAAAACCGTTTTGCAAAGTCAGATAACGGCGTTACAAGCAGATACAACGGCTCTGCAAAACGAAATAAATGCATTGAATATCTCAATTACAGCTTTGCAAGCGGCTCTTGATGACTGCCTTAATCAGACAGGTATAGAACAGATAATGACTGCCGATGTAGAAATTTATCCTAACCCCACCGAAACCGAAATCTTTATACGTTCGGAGCAAGCGATAGAAAAGGTAGATATTTTGGATATTGCCGGACGCACGATAATGAACAATGCGCAATTAACAATTAACAATGCAATAAATATCAGCGCATTGCCGCAGGGCGTTTATTTTGCTAAGATATTTATTGATGGTCAAAGCATTACCAAGAAGATAATCAAGAAATAAAAGTTAATGATTAATGGTTAAGGTGATGAACGTAACACGTTTTAAAAACGTGTTACGTTTTGTTTTTTGTCTGAACTTTGATTTCATTTAGCGGAACAAATACAAAATCACGCTCGGAAATGTGAGGATGAGGAATTTTGAGTTTGTCGCTGTTGATGGTTAAATTGTCGTAAAGGAGAATATCAATGTCGATAATGCGGTCGCTGTAAGTAGTTGTGGTTTTGCGAGTTCTGCCAAGTTGGCACTCAATTTTTTGCGTGCAATCAAGCAAGTCAAAAGGCGAGAGTTCGCTTTCGATACAGATTACGGCATTTACAAAATCGTTGTCGGAACTGAAACCCCAAGGCTTTGAATAATAAAACGTTGAAATTTTAGTAATTTTACCTGCTTGCTCCGAAATTGCAGTAATGGCGTTGCGCAAGTTTTGCTCTTTGTCGCCCAAATTACTGCCCAAAGCCAAATAAATTTTTGCCATACGAGGATTACTTGCCGCTTGCAACAAGATAATTTACAAGCGGATTTGCATACATTTCGAGCAATTTACGCATCAAAAAGTCGTGGTCTTTGTCGGGCAAATCTATTTTGTCGATTTGTTTTGTCAGATATTTTTCAAAATCAAGTTTTTCGATAATGGAATAATCGGCTGCAAAGCGCTGTGTATTATTGAGTTTGTCGTAAGCAATTTTATTGATATTGTAAATTTGATAATTGCTGTGAATTTTCCTGTCGATATGCGCTGCTACTAACGAAAAGAATTGATTTTTGTCTGCACTCTGGCTCCATAATTCCGGCAAATAATCGTTAATCGAGCCCGCAAAACAATACTCTATTCTGCCTTTATAGCCTAAAATACCTATTTGCATATTTAGCAAATCGTCGTTTGTTTCTTTTTTGAAATCGGGATTATCGCGTTTCTGCTGAAATTCTTTTGCTTTAAGGTAATCGCAAGGGTCGTATTCGTACGAAATGGTTAACGGACAGATATTTAATGACAATAAATTGTCGGCAATATTATTTGATTTTCCGCTCATATTCAGCATTTTAATAATACTTTCCTGAGTGCGGTCGTCGGAATTTTTAGCCCTTCCTTCGCGCTGAGCAATCCATAGCGATTGTTTTTTGTCGCTGATAACGTGCTTGATATATTCCGACAATAATTTTGAACTTTCGAAAATTTGTTTCAGCGAAAGTCCACGTTTTACAATAAAACTTTTGTTAACTCTGGCAAAATGCTCTATCCAAGGATAAACCAGCAAATTATCGCCAATAGCAACTTCCACGGTGTCAAACCCAATTTCAATAAATTTAATGCACAAAAAAGCCGCATCCAACACTATATCACGATGGTTTGAAAGAAAAATATACGAATTGTTTCTATCCAATTTATCTATGCCTTTGAGCAAAATTCCGTTCGATTTTGTTGCTTCCAGATTGTGTAAAAATGGATAAATAAATTCCTTTTGGAAAGTGTAAACATCTTTGTATGAGCATAATCGCTGCTTTATAACTTCTTTTGGCAAAAGTGGATATGCAGTAGAAACAACGTTGATAAATTGTTTTTCGTTGCAAAGTTGCTGTAAAATTTCCGGTATTTCGTTGTCAGCATAACAACGTATTTGGTCAAATTGATTCATAACTTATTATTTTTCAAATTTTTAGATTTTTCCTTATTAATTATCCACTCTCAACTAATGAAAATCAAACTCAAATAAATAAATATAGCAGGGGCAGAGAGGAGCATACTGTCGAAACGGTCGAGTAAGCCGCCATGCCCGGGCATCATATTTCCTGAATCTTTAACGTGAATTGTCCGTTTAAGCAACGATTCCATCAGGTCGCCAAAAGTGCCGAAAAGTACTATTATTGCCGCAAAAATCAACCATTTAATCAACGATATTTCAGGAATTATGTATGACAAACCAACTCCTGCTCCAAGTGCTAAAATTGCCCCTCCGATAAATCCTTCCCACGATTTTTTTGGCGAAATTCGTTCAAAAAGTCGATGTTTCCCAAAAGTCATTCCCGTAGAATATGCACCAATGTCGTTTACCCAAATGATAACGAAAACGCTAAGTAACAGCAGTGGTTTATAACTTGCGCCGTCGATAAAAGCAATAAAATTGAGCAGCGAAAAAGGCAACGCGATAATTATCTGACCAAGAATAAAATATGCCCAATTATGAATAGGATTTGAGCGTTTAAGATATAACTCAACTACAAGTATAACAATAATATACAGACCGTAAACCGAAAAAATCGGATAGCGAATTATATTTGCTGCGTGCAGAAAAGAAGTTGTAAAAAGAATAATTCCGCCGATAATTGCAATCCATTGATTAACAGCAATTTCGGGACTTCGATTTGTGAGGCGGTGAAATTCACGCACTGTAAGTCCAGTAACGACAGCAAATATAGCCACAAAAGCATATTGACTCCAAATTATTGAGCCAACAATCAGCACCACAAATAGCGCGCCGCTTAGTATTCGTTGTATTAAGTTCGATAATTTTATTGCTTTCACGGCTTTGTTTTTTTTTATTCTGTAAACAATTTTTTCAACCACACGGCAAATTTTCGGCAAGTTTCGTTGTCGGTCGAAAGTGCTTTATTAGTAATACTTTGTCCCAAAGGTTTCCCCGGCTCTTCTTGCCACGCGAGCCAAGTATGAATTTTTGTCTTTGGTTTATGTGTTTTATATTTATCCAAACCTTGATTTTCAATATTTTGCAAAGTTTCGATTGCAATAGGCATAAGTTTGTCATTTTCAGGGACTAAAAACGAAATAAAATCTTCCAACATTCCATTTGTATTGTTGTCGGGCATAATCCATACGCCGATTTTTGGTTTTGTGTCGGTAATTAATCCTTCTTTTGGAAAATTTTCAGGAACTTTAAAATTATTTTTAATCAAAATATCACGAACCGAAATCCAACGCGCTTGTAAATCGTTGTCAGCATCAATTATAATTCCAATAATATCCGATTTTTTAATTGAACATTCTGCTTTTAATCGGTCAAATAATTTATCAATTCCTTCACTATCAACCACATCAAAAATCTCAGGAATATTAAGTTTTTCACATAAAGCCCAAACAACGTGTTGGTCATCCTTACCTTCAACCAAAAGTTTTTTATTAAATTTCTCTTCTGTTTTCATCTTATTTCTATTGATTGTTCGGTCGTTATTTTTAGTATGTCAGCCGAAATTTCCACAGCTTTTATTTCCTCATTTTCATTGTCCAAACGAATAAGTTTGCCCAAAACTTCGTTGTTTTCTGCGTTCAGCACTTTTGAAAAACTGTGAATACAATCGTTACTATGTGTCGTTGCAAATACTTGAATATTAAGGTCTT
>JAITXR010000096.1 GCA_031284665.1 Paludibacter sp. | reverse complement strand
CATAAATTTCCCTGCACGCCGTAGTTCAGCACCCAATTTGCATTTTCCGCTGCATCTTCAAAACCGCAATAATACGGAACTGTAACAGGCTGTGAAAACAAAAGTGTACTGAACGACAGTAATAAGACTGCAAATGTCGTGCCAAACGACTGAACTTATTAAAGTACAGCGTGTTACACGTGCGTTAATATACAAAAAGAATTGTCGTGTTTTGGTAATAAAATTAGGGAGACTCGTGGTTTTGCTTTCAAAAACACAAAACCGACTAAACAAATAGAGTTTAATCGGTTTTGCGTGTAATTGGAATATAGTATTGGCTGTAAAGACAAATGGAAACGGCGAAAATGTGTTTTCAAAACGGCTTATAAGATACGAACTTCCACCATCCGAAAGCGCGATATTCTTATGTTCAAAAAAATAATTTGCAACGGGAGTAGAATTGTTATAATTTAAATAACCTCTCTCTTTGAATATATCGCACCAAAGCATTGAACTTATTGCAGTACAATTAGTTACGCGAACATTAATATGCAAAGGAAGTTGTCGCATTTGGATGATAAAATAAAAATAAATTAATTATATTAAGTCTAATAAAAATCTCAATTAAAATTACATACTGAGATAATATTTTTTTGCGTTTGTAATTTTCACAAAAATATATTCCTCTCAAAATATGACTATCTTATTGTTATTTGCGACAAAGTTAGAACAAGTTTTTTTATTATCCAACTTTATAACAACATTTTTATATATTATTTTTATTTTTACTTTCAAAAATGTATTTTTTTGTAATAAAAATACAGAAACTTTCTATTTTCACACTTTTAACACATTAAACTTTGCGCGTTGAGCATATTTTTCCTACTGTATTTTTATCTGAAAATTGTATGCGGTAAGACTACTGTTTTTTAATAGTATTAAAAAAGAACACAATATTAAAAATAAATTTGTACTTTTACAACTTCAATAATTTCAATAACTATTGGGTGTCAAATAAGCAATAAAGCATTAATAATGTACTAATTAACTATTAATAAAATTATGAAAATCAATTCAAAACTAATTTCAATTCTCGCAATTATGGTGGGAACATTGAGTTTTATGACAGTTGCCAATGCGCAAGAACAGAAAAAAACCGAAAGCAAACCACTACAAATCGGCGCAAGAGCTAAAGTGCCGCTTAGCAGCTACAGCCAACAAGTAAAATTTGTACTCAACCCCAACGAGCCACTTGGCAAAGCACACGGCATAATGCCCGGACGAGTGGCGTGGGCACATTTCCCCGGAACTGCACGATGGGACGGAATACAAAAAGACTGGTTTAACGACGATTTCAATAACCAGAAAAATTGCGACATAATGATGTCGAATGTGCTGAAAAGCATTACAAATGCACAGTCGGAAAAGGAGGCGTGGCAAATGCTGTTCGCAAATTTTAATACCGAACATAATCGCGGCGAACAATCATACGTTTATGGCGAAAAAATTGCTATCAAAATCAATATGAACAACACTTCGTCGCACGAGGATTCGGAAGAAATTAATGCCTCGCCACAAATTGTGCTTGCTTTGCTGCGGAGTTTGGTGAACGACGCCGAAGTGCCGCAAGAATATATTTCGCTTGTGGAGGCAAGCCGATTTATTACTAATTATATGTATAAAAAAATTGCCGGCGAATTTCCAAACATACATATTGTGGATAATTCGGGCGAAGAGGGAAGGGAAAAATCAACTTATATTGACAATGCCATCGCTTATTCTGCCGACAATGGGCGACTTGCCAAAGGCATTGCTACCGAGTTTGTGAACGCCAATTATGTTATAAATTTGGCATTACTCAAAGGGCATATGGGGCAAGGTGTTACGCTCTGCGGAAAAAATTGGTATGGTGCTACAAGTATTCAACCTAATTGGCGACATAATGCGCATAATAATTTTGACCAAAACCGCGATGGAAGTCCTAAATATCTCACTTTTGTTGATTTTATGGGACATAAAGATTTGGGTGGTAAAACTCTGCTTTATCTTATCGACGGCTTGTATGGCTCGCGCAACGTGGGCGGCGCACCATCGGGCAAATGGGGAATGCCTCCTTTCGATGGTGAGTATCCCAATTCGCTTTTTGCCTCACAGGACGGCGTGGCAATCGATGCGGTTGGTATTGACTTTATTTGCACAGAATTTCCGAATGCTGCCGATGTGAATTATTGCGATGCATATCTGGTGGAGGCGGCTACGGCTGATCATCCGGCATCACAAACTGTTTACGACCCCGAACATGACGGCACGCAACTCAAAAGTCTCGGCGTAGCGGAGCATTGGAACAACGCAATTGAAAAACGTTACAGTCGCAATCTTGGAAAACCCGACGGAATTGAACTGATATACATTAAGTAGTTTGAGCGGTTTCCTAATTCCAAAATCAATGCAAAACTTGCGTTTAATATTATTTTTTGTTTCATTAGTTTTTAGCAATATTGTTTTTGCGCAGACGCCTGTTGCTCAGCACTATGTTGCGTGTTCGGGGGCAAAAGTTAAAGTTGGTTTTGTGCATACGTCAGGTATTAATTTTTATTGGTATTACGCGGCGAGTGGCGGCAGTCCTTTTGAGTCCAATTCCGACGATGTAACGCTTGAAAAAGATAATTCCACAATTCAAACAGTGTATGCCGAGCCGCACAATGGCTCGACTATTTTACCGCGTATCGCCATCGATATTTATTTAAGCAATTATTGCGGCTCAACTTATCCAAATGCTTGTACTGCAAGCGGAACTGTACTTTTTCGCGAAGATTTTGGCGGAAATTCGCCCTCCGATTTACCAATCAAAGCAACAGGTATTCCGCAATGTAATTATATCTATTCGCTTGATTTACAGCAAAAAGGAACTTACACTATTGCAAAACAAAACCCCGCTACTTATTCGTCGTGGTACACGGTTGACGACCATACTTACCCAAACGACATCACGCGAGGATATTTATTTGCCGCCGATGCCAGCAATGATGCCGGTCAATTCTATGAATATCAGATAAATAACCTTTGCGCAGGCACTACGCTTACTTTTTCGCTTTGGTTAATGAGTTTGAAAAATGTGAATGATAATTCGTCGCGCCATAAGACAAATCAAATTTTCAGATTAGAAGATTTATCGGCAAATGTGCTGTGCGAATACTTCACGGGCGACGTGCCGGATGTTACACCGCAATGGCAAAATTATGGTTTCGACTTCACAATTCCAAGCGGAATATCGTCGGTTGTTTTACGCATAATTAACAATGGAGAAGGCTCGTCGGGTAACGATTTTGTAATGGACGACATCGAAATTTTTCTTTGCACTCCATCTGTTGATATTTCAAATGCAAATATCACAGTTTGCGAGCCGGCAGATACTGCATTGGCAATAAATTTTGAAAATAACGGTACTTTTGTTGAACCGCTTGAATATCAATGGTTTTATAGTGCCGACAGTATCGTTTGGACAAATTTTACCGACAACGATAATGTTCTAAACCTTTTAGCCACAACTGCCCCGTATGCAGGATTTTATCGTGTGGCAGTGGCAAGTGCAGGCAATATTGAGAGCGTAAACTGCCGAGCGTTAAGTCAGCCGATAAAAGTGCAATTAGCCGAGCAAAAATTAATTGAAATTTCGGACAGTATTTGCCCTGCCGAAAATTATCAATTTTATGAACAAACGCTCAATTCATCAGGAGTTTACACTCATTATCTGGCAAATAATTCCGGTTGTGATACGATTGTTACACTCAATTTAGCGTTAAAGCCAAATTTATTGCGTGAATATTCCGACACAATTTGTCAGGGCGAAAATTACGTTTTTGGCGATTTAACTCTCACGGCAACAGGTAGTTATTCCACAATTATTCAAAACCAAAATTCGTGCGACAGTGTTATTACCCTTCATTTATTTGCAAAAGAATGTCAAGCACCGCCCTGCTTTGAAATTGCCGATGTTTCGCTGCCCGAAATTTGTGCTAACAACAATTTTTTCGATATTCCGCTGCAAATAACAGCAAATCAGAATAATAGCCCGAGCAATTACAATCTGATTTTTACCGACAAAGCAGTTAATGCAGGTTTTATAAATCGGCAAGGCGAATTTTTGGCAAATAATTTTGTTGTTCCGGTAAATATTCCCGATTCAATTTATCCCGATAAATATAGTTTAACGCTCGAAATATCAAATCAATATTGCAGTAAAACGCTCGATATTCAATTTACTATACTTTATCCCAATAGCGTTTTTATCCAGAAATGGGACGATGTAATTTCGCTAACAAACAAAAAATATAATGGCGGATACGATTTTACGGCGTATCAATGGTATCGAAATGGCGAAATTTTGACAGGCGAAACACGTTCATATATTTATCTTGCCAAACAAAATTTGAGTGCGGACGATAATTATTCGGTACTGATTCAACGTCCTGATGGCTCGCAATTATTTTCCTGCCCTTTCGTGCCACATCAAGCAAAAAACCCGATAACGATTTACCCCACAATGCTTTACGAGGGCGAGAATATCATTATCAACAATGCGCCCGACAATGCCATTGCGCGATTTTGGACTACTACCGGAATTTTATTTAATGCCACGCCACTCACTTCGTTACTTAACAAAATCAACGCACCTGATAAAAAAGGTGTATATCTTTTAGAAATTTTGAGTAACGATAACCAAAAAATTGAAAGAATTGTGGTAAAATGATAAAAAAAAAGTAATTTTGCGCCACAAAAAAAATTTACTAACCATTTGTAAGGTTTAAAAAAATGATAAAAATCACATTTCCCGACGGCTCGGTGCGCGAATATGCCAAAGGCAGCACCGGATTTCAAATAGCAGAAAGTATCAGTCCGCGCTTAGCGCAGGAGGCATTGGCAATTGGCATTAACGGTGTAACTTGGGACTTAAGCCGCCCAATCGACCAAGATGCCGAAATCAGTATTTATAAATGGGACGACGAACAGGGCAAACACGCCTATTGGCACTCGTCGGCGCACCTTATGGCAGAGGCTTTGCAAGAATTATATCAAGGCATAAAATTCGGAATTGGACCGGCTATCGAAAATGGGTTTTATTACGATGTTGACCCGGGCGAAGGCGTGATAATCAAAGAAAGCGATTTGCCGGCTATCGAAGCAAAAATGGTAGAAATAGCCGCTCGCAAAGAAAATATTGTGCGCTCCGATATTAGCAAAGCCGATGCGTTGAAAAAATTCGCGGACAAAAACGACGAATATAAAGTGGAGTTAATCAGCGACTTGGCTGACGGAACAATCACATTATATACTCAAGGAAATTTTACTGATTTATGCCGAGGTCCGCATTTGCAAAACACCGGCGAAATAAAAGCAATAAAACTTTTAAGCGTGGCTGGCGCATATTGGCGTGGCGACGAAAATCGCAAAATGCTTACCCGAATTTACGGAATTACTTTCCCAAAAAAGAAAATGCTCGACGAATATCTGGTGCTACTCGAAGAGGCAAAAAAACGCGACCACCGAAAAATTGGACGCGAACTCGAATTGTTTATGTTTTCCGAAATGGTGGGAAAAGGTTTACCAATTTGGTTGCCAAAAGGTACTGCACTCCGTTTGAGATTGGAAGATGTACTGAAAAAAATTCAGCAACGATTTGAATATCAGCAAGTAATCACTCCACATATTGGAAATAAAAATTTATATATCACTTCCGGACATTATGCAAAATACGGCAAAGATTCGTTCCGCCCAATCACCACTCCCGAAGAAGGCGAGGAATACTTACTAAAACCGATGAACTGCCCGCACCACTGCGAAATATATAAGTTCAAACCACGTTCGTATAAAGAATTACCGGTGCGCATTGCCGAATTTGGAACTGTGTATCGCTATGAGCAAAGTGGTGAATTACACGGACTTACACGTGTTCGCAGTTTTACGCAAGATGATGCACATATCTTCTGCCGTCCTGATCAGGTAAAAGACGAATTTTTGAAAGTAATGGATATTATTTTCATCATTTTCAAAGCATTGAATTTTGAAAATTTTGAGGCACAAATATCATTGCGCGACCCCGAAAATCGTGAAAAATATATTGGCTCTGACGAAAATTGGGAACGTGCCGAACGTGCTATTATTGAGGCTTGTCAGGAAAAAGGACTAAAAGCGCGCGTCGAACTTGGAGAGGCTGCTTTTTACGGTCCAAAACTCGATTTTATGGTCAAAGATGCTATCGGTCGACGTTGGCAACTTGGCACAATTCAGGTTGATTACAACTTGCCCGAGCGCTTTGAACTCGAATATACCGGCGAGGATAATGCCAAACATCGCCCGGTAATGATTCACCGCGCTCCGTTTGGCTCTATGGAACGTTTTGTGGCTGTGCTGATTGAACATACTGCCGGCAAATTTCCGCTTTGGCTGACTCCCGAACAGGTTGTGGTACTGCCAATTAGCGAAAAATTCAACGATTATGCTTTCGCCGTTGCAAAACAACTTAATGCGCAGGGAGTGAGAGTAAATGTGGACGACCGCAACGAAAAAATAGGACGAAAAATTCGCGACAACGAGTTGAAACGCATACCATATATGTTAATTGTGGGCGAAAAAGAAGAATCCGAAAATATAATTGCAGTACGCCGTCAAGGCGAAGGCGACAAGGGTAATTTTACTGTCGAAGAATTTGCAAAACTCATTAATGAAGAAGTAAATCAAGCAATTGCACAATTTTGATTTGGGGAAACATTTAGTAATTTATAATTCTTTATAGTGTGTCTCTGATGGGAAAAAGAAAATGTAATATGTTATATATTCAACTTTCTCAAGTCCTGAAAGGACTTAATTTTCGTAACCGTAGGTAAGCAAAGCGCAACCTACGGCAAACAAATAGCCTAAATTGCTGCCTGTAAGGCAGAACTTTTAAAGTCTTGCCTTACAGGCAACAATCAAGATTGCAGTCATCCGCAGGTCGTTGACCTGCGGTTATGAAAATTTTGTCCTTCGGACATTACTAATGCACAAAGTATCTGATAATAAATAACATACTAAATTAACCAAACTTTTTACAGCCTGATATTCAATAGATTATGCAACTTGCGACAGTTGAATTATATATTCACGTTACTTAACCAAAAGCACTGTAAACAATTATTGTCAAGATAGTTACAGCCAATACGGCAATCGGAATAAACAATTGTTTTATGGAAAGGTTGGTTTGCAATTTTACAAA
>JAITXR010000069.1 GCA_031284665.1 Paludibacter sp. | reverse complement strand
ATTATTACTTATTTCGTTGCTGAACGTTATAATATATTTTGAGCGGATTGCCAAGTATTTTGGTAAATCCTTTCACATCGTCGGCTGTCCATGCGCGGTTTACTTCGCCATATTCTCCGAAATCGGTTTTCATCAGGTCGAAACTGCTTTCTACGCCAACCAATGTATAGGAATGTGGGCGAAGTTGGATAATTACTTTTCCACTTACGTTTTGTTGCGAACTTTCGAGGAATTTTTCAATATCACGCATTACCGGCTCAAGGTATTGGGCTTCGTGCAGGAACATTCCGTACCAAGTGCCAAGTTGCTCTTTCCAGTATTGTTGCCATTTGGTGAGGGTGTGTTTTTCGAGCATTTTATGAGCATTAATAATCAGCAGAGGAGCCGCCGCCTCGAATCCCACACGCCCTTTGATACCGATAATTGTGTCGCCAATATGCATATCGCGCCCAATGCCAAACGACGAGGCAATGCTTTCTATTTTATTGATTAAAAACACTTTATTATCGTTTTTTTCGCCATTGACGGCTGTTATTTCGCCATTTTCAAAATCGATGGTTAAGGTTTCGTCTGCCGTTTTTGTGATTTGACTTGGGTAAGCCTCTTCGGGCAATGTTTGTTCTGATTTCAGTGTTTCTTTTCCGCCTATCGAAGTCCCCCAAAGCCCTTTGTTGATGGAGTATTCCATTTTTGTAAAATCGGCTTTGTAACCGTTTTGTTTCAGATATTCAATTTCGTATTCGCGGGTCAGCACCATATCGCGAGTGGGGGTCAGGATTTTAATGTCGGGGGCAAGCAGGTCGAAAGTGAGGTCGAAACGCACTTGGTCGTTACCTGCGCCGGTTGAGCCGTGAGCCACATAATCGGCACCGATTTGCTTTGCATAGTTGATAATGGCTATTGCCTGAAAAATGCGCTCCGAACTTACCGAAATCGGATAAGTACCGTTTCGCAGCACATTGCCGAAAACCATATATCGAATCGATTTTTCGTAATATTCTTGGGTAATGTCGAGCGCAATATGCGATTTTACTCCAAGTCGATATGCCTTGTCTTCAATAATTTTAAGGTCGGACGGCGTGAATCCACCTGTGTTGGCAACGGCAGTATGAACTTCGTAGCCTTTTTCTTTTGCCAGATACATAGCGCAAAACGAGGTATCAAGACCTCCGCTGAATGCTAATAAAACTTTTTGTTGCATTGTGTTTCTATTTTTGTTGTTTTTATTTTTTCAAACGACAAAATTACATTATTTTTTCAAAATGTTGAATTATTAATTGATTTTACCTAAATTTGTAAAAAAAAGAAGCCCCCAAGCCCCCGAAAGAAGATGGAAAAACTACTAATTAAGTGATTAACGATTAGTGATTAGTGTCCCGATAGCTATTGGGACTTACAAATTAGGAAAATTACGAATTACGAATTATAAATTACGAGTGGGTACTGCAAGTTCAGCCCGTCATTCTTGGTAAACCAAGCGGCAAGCCGATTAGCGAGGGTATTTCCTGACGTGTCCCGATTTATCGTGGAAGCAATCCAGAAAAAATAGAGCAAAGAAAAAACTATTAAATTAGGTAACTTTTCAAACATTCAAACTACTCAAACTGTTCAAACTAAATTTATGCGTTTATTGAAATTTTCCGGCATAATTGTTATTTTAATTGGCGTGATAATCCTTGCCATACACTTTTTTACGCAGCCCGATTCCAATACTTTACTTGCCGTAGCGGCAATAGTAATGATAGTAGGACTGGCGTTGCATATCGTGGTTAGGAAAAGTTTGTAGTGAATAGTTTATATGCAACTTTTGAAATAACATTATTCACAAATATGCTACTAACATTTTCACCAAAAACAGTAGCGCCATATTCTGCAATACTGTCCAGATTATCCCGAAACATTTTTGTAATTACTAATTTTCGTTGCGGAACTATGCGCTTTACCCATTTTGCTTTACCCATTTGCTCATACTGATTTTAAACTGTTCAAAAGTCATATCTCCTGAATGTTCGGCATCATTAACCATATTTTTAAAGTCATTATCGGTTACGATTATGTCTTCGTTTGGGAATAACCAATCTGTTGTTTTTACTGCTGTTTGCATATAGTTAAGTTTTTAAATTAAAATTACACTACAAAGTTAATACCTTATTTTTAAATAGAAAAGGCAAGAAAGGTAAAAAGTTAGCGAAATTTAGAAAGTTGGGGCGGAGGTTACCAAAAATGACGGACTGCAGGCGCGTATCCCGCTCTTATCATATTAATCAAAAGAATCAAATAAATCAAAGTTCAGACAAATGAGCAATGATGGGTACAATAGCCGCAGAACGTACCATTAACCATTTATCATTAACAATTAACTATTAATTTGACACTTTACAAACTTTTTTTTCTATTTTTGCACCCAAAACAATAAATAATACGAACGTGGAAAAAATAGTTGAAACCCCTTTGATGAAGCAATATCTGGATATTAAATCAAAACATCCGGATGCAATTTTGCTGTTCCGTTGTGGTGATTTTTACGAAACATTTTCAAAAGATGCTATCATCGCTTCCGAAATACTTGGCATTACTCTTACTCGCCGCGCAAATGGATCCGCAAGCAGCGTTGAACTTGCCGGTTTTCCTTATCACGCATTGGATACTTATCTGCCAAAATTAATCCGCGCCGGCAAACGAGTGGCTATCTGCGACCAACTCGAAGACCCTAAATTGACGAAAAAAATCGTTCGCCGCGGTGTTACCGAACTTGTTACGCCCGGAGTTTCGTATAGCGATACTACACTGAATCATAAGGAAAATAATTTTGTTGCCGCGGTGTATATCAATCGGCAAATAATCGGTGTATCGTTTCTCGATATTTCGACCGGCGAATTTCTCGTTGCCGAAGGAGACGCCGAACACGCGGATAAACTGCTCAACAGTTTTCAACCGAAAGAGGTGCTTTACGACCGCTCGGCACGCCGCGAATTTGAAAATCTTTTTGGCACAAAATTTTTTATCTATCCGCTCGACGACTGGGCTTTTATCCCCGATTCGGCACACGAACGACTACTGAAACATTTCCAAACTCAAAATCTAAAAGGTTTTGGCGTCGAAACTTTGCAATCGGGCACTGTGGCTGCCGGTGCAATTCTCCATTATCTTGACCTGACTCAACATCAACAAACAGGACATATCACTCAATTAGCACGAATTGAGGAAGAACGATATATGTGGCTCGACCGCTTTTCGGTGCGCAATCTCGAACTGTTTTCGTCGGCTAACGAGAACGCCAAAACATTAATCGACGTGCTCGACCGCACAAAAACTCCAATGGGCGCGCGCCTGCTGCGCCGCTGGACTGCTTTCCCGCTCAAAGACGTAAATCCTATTAAGGAACGCCTCGATGTGGTTGAATACTTTGTCCGCCACCAAAATATTAGAAATGTACTCGAAAAACAGTTTATGCTAATCGGCGATTTGGAACGCATAATCTCAAAAGTGGCTGTGGGACGAATTTCGCCCCGCGAAGTGGTGCAACTCAAAGTGGCTCTGGGCGCAATTGAAGTAATCAAGAAAGCCTGCGCCGGCGTTAATAACGAACTGCTGCGCCGCACTTCCGACCAACTGAACGCCTGCGCGGTAATCGGACAACGAATTGAACGGGAATTGGAAAACGACTCGCCGGCTCTTGTGGCAAAAGGAAACTTTATCAGCAGCGGAATAAATGCCGAACTCGACGAACTGCGATTGCTTTCGCGCTCGGGGAAAGATTATTTACAGCATATTCAGGAACGCGAAAGTGCCGCAACAGGCATCCCAAGCCTTAAAATTGCCTTCAACAACGTGTTCGGATACTATATCGAAGTGCGAAATACATACAAAGATAAGGTGCCGCAAAATTGGATTCGTAAACAAACAATCACCCAAGCCGAACGATATATTACTCAGGAATTAAAACAATACGAAGAAAAAATACTTGGCGCAGAAGAAAAAATACTTGCCATCGAAAACCAAATGTTCGAGTCGCTCGTGCAGGCACTTAACGAGTATATTGCCGCCATTCAACTTAATTCAAATCTTATTGCACAAACCGACTGCCTGCTGTCATTCGCCCTCGTGGCAGCCGAAAATCATTATATCAAACCCACAATTACCAACGATAATATACTCAATATTCGCCAAGGACGGCATCCGGTAATCGAAAAACAACTGCCGGCAGGCGAACAATATATTGCAAACGATGTTTTTCTCGACACCGACTCAAAGCAAATTATTATAATTACAGGTCCAAATATGGCAGGAAAATCGGCTTTGCTCCGACAGACGGCTCTAATTGTGTTAATGGCTCAAACAGGCTGCTTTGTGCCTGCCGAAAGTGCGACTATCGGGGTGGTGGATAAAATTTTTACCCGCGTGGGAGCAAGCGATAATATATCGCAAGGCGAATCTACATTTATGGTCGAAATGAGCGAGGCGGCAAGTATCCTGAATAATGTTACTCCACGCTCGCTTGTGCTTTTCGACGAACTTGGGCGCGGCACAAGTACTTACGATGGAATTTCAATCGCTTGGGCTATTGTGGAATATATTCACGAAAACCCGAACGCGCGCGCCAAAACACTTTTTGCCACGCATTATCACGAACTTAACGAAATGGAAAAATCGTTTTCGCGCATCAAAAACTACAATGTTTCGGTAAAAGAGGTGGATAAAAAAATAATCTTTTTGCGCAAACTGCTGCCCGGCGGCAGCGAACACAGTTTTGGTATTCACGTTGCAAAAATGGCAGGAATGCCCCCAAGCATAGTAAAACGTGCCGAAAATATCCTTAGCGATTTGGAAAGCGAAAATCATCAAAGTTCGCTCTCGAAACCTACAAATATCATTGCCGAAAAACGCGAAGGCTTGCAATTAAGCATTTTTCAACTCGACGACCCTGTGCTTGAACAAATCCGCGACGAAATTCAAAACCTTGATATTAACAACCTTACGCCCGTCGAGGCACTCAATAAACTGAACGACATAAAGCGAATTATTCGTGGAAGATAATTTGTTCGAGTTCCTGCGTATTTGCCACAAAACGACTTGCTCCAAGTGCCTCAAGTTCCGATTTTGGACGGAAACCCCACAACACTCCCACAAAGCGCACGCCTGCATTATGAGCCGTCATCACATCCACACCCGAATCGCCAACATACAAAACCTCGTCTTTTGCCACAGCGCTATTCCCAATAATCTCATCCACCACAGCGGGATTTGGTTTGATAGGAAAACCTTCGCGCTGCCCAACAATTGTAGCAAAACGTATGGCGGGGAAAAAATATTTTGTTAATTTTACAGTTGCATCGTCAATTTTATTCGACGCCACAGCAATCTGCAATCCTTTGTCCTGTATCTTTGCGAGCAGTTCCACAGTGCCTTCGTATGGCTTGGTAAACTCTTCGGAATGCGCCGCATAATGTTTCAAAAACTCGTGGCGAATCATCGAAACCGTGTCTGCATTGCGATGCGCCTCAGGCAAAGCGCGTTCGAGCAATTTATTTATTCCATTACCAACAAAAAAATTATATTCTTCGACCGCGTGTTGCGGAAAATTAAAAACATTCAAAGCATAATTTGTACTGTTAGCCAAATCCTCGATAGTATTAAGCAAAGTACCATCAAGGTCGAAAATGATAAGTTTAAGCATTTTATTTTTTAAAATTAGATTATTAGAATATTAGGTAAATTGATTGTCGTACGTTGTACCTAAAAGCCCGTAGGGCTAAATTTTCATAACCGTAGGTCGTTGACCTACGGCAGCAATAGGCACATATATTCTACCTGAAAGGCAGGACTTTTGAGTAATAAATAACAGCGTTTTGTCCTGCCTTACAGGCAGAAATTCTTGTTTGCTTTTTTTCCGCAGGTCGCACTTTGTTTGACCTGCGGTTACGGAAATCTCGCCCTTCGGGCGTGTTTAGGCAACATATCAGTTATTCATTTAAATAATTAGATAATAGACTTTGAGATATGAAACAATAGTGTTATGTTAAAATAAAACGATTCGTCATTCTAGGGTATTTCCCGACGTGCCCCGACTTGTCGTGGAAGCAATACAGAGAAAATTTATTAATTTAGGCTAAACATTGAGTTATCATTAAAAAGTACAAAAATACAAAAAAAATTGAAATGTAAAATTGTCTCACAATCTATTCAACCTTTTTAATTTTACTATAACTCTGTTAAGATTAAAAACCTTAATTCGCATTTTAACTACCAAAAATTATTAGATTTTTCGGCATTTCATACTTTCAATCATTCGGCGATATGCATCTTCGAGACCGACTTCGGCTTGCCAACCGAGAGATTCTATAAGGTTTAAGTTTAAGATAAGGTTTAGTTTAGGCGCATATTGGGCGAGCGTATCTATCTCAAATTTTACCTTAATTTTATTTTGGGCGATTTTTTGTGCTATCATATCTGCTGTTTCGCGAATGGTGCAGACGGTTGTTTTGTTGGCAATGCTATATGCTTCGCCTGTTTTTCCTTTGATTAAGACTGTGAAAATTCCTGAAA
>JAITXR010000225.1 GCA_031284665.1 Paludibacter sp. | reverse complement strand
GTCAAGCGAATTGCGCTTGTGCCCGATGTAATTACTTCGGGTGTTGTGTCGGTTGCTGCTGTGAATTTATGGTAGCCACGAATACCACCATCGAAAACTGCATCGGTATTCAAACTGCCAATTTGCCATTCACGTCCACGACCATCAACCCAACCTCCTTCAAGGTAAGAGCCTGCAGCACCTGTTAACTCTCCAATTTGTATTGCATCGTTGAAAGTTCCGCTTTCGTTATAATTCTGCAACAAACGTACATTTTCGCCGAGATGCAATTTTGCATTTAGCATATTGGCAGCACCTATTCCAAAGCCATTTGGGAGCACATCTTCCACTTCGTTTGTAACATTTACAACAGCATTAGCAGGAACTGTGCCAGTCCAAGCGGTGTTCCACGCTGTAGAACGAAGTCCACCGGTAACGCCAAGCAGAAAATTAATTGTAGAAGCACCTGTAATAGCAGGATAATAGTTTGCACCGTCAGTATTCGACAATGTTGCATAAATGCCTACATTAAAAGTAGAGCTTTCTGGTGTTTCAATAGGAATTGAAAATTTGCCATCAGCAGGATTCAGTTTCAATGTGCTGTTGTTCTGAGTAAATTCAAGTTTTTTTGCAGCCAAAACGTTTTCTACCGTTATCTCATTAGCATTAACTGTTACGCCGGCATCCAACTGATTGTTTAAAGCCAAACTGGTGGGTGCATTAACTGTAATTTTACCTAAACCAACAAGTTTACCATCCCCTTTAAGTTTATAGTCGGGTGCTGTAATAGCGATATTGGCAGTACCCAAATCAATTGTTCCTGCTACCGAAACTTCCTTATAGGCAACATCGTTACGCGAAAATGCCACATCATTACCGGGCTGATAAGCAATAGCAGGGGCACTGCTAACGCTGAAATTATTTTGCAAATAATCCCAAGTGCTATTGGTATCGCCACCCCACACATAAGTTCCTACGGTTTCGGCAGTTTTCTTAAACTTTAATGTAAGTGTATTTTGAACGCCCGACTGCACTGTCAATCTGTCGGCAACAGTATTTGCTGCATCGTAAGCAAAATAATAACCGGCATCGGTAAAATTATTCTTTTCTTCCAAATCAACTATGAACAATTGACCTACTTCCTGTAGTGGATAAACTTTTGCTGCTTTTGCTACTGCATTGTTTTGGTCGAGAAAATTAACAGTTACATTTTCGCGTCCTAACGAAAGAACTTTAATATAAACTTGTACATTGTCAATATCAACATTTATATTTGAATTGGTCGAACTGTTTCCGTCATTAGTTCCTCTTGTGTCGCAAACAGCAATATTTCCCAAAGCCTCTGCATTGCTGTCAATAAAAGGCAAATTGGTTAAGGTAACAGTTGAAGCATCGTTAGTGTTGGTAATAGTAATACTTACTACTGTTTTTGTAACAAAATTCAGAGCTGCGGTGATATGGTAAATAGCACCGGTTGAGTAGGTTACAGAAGTTGCGGTAGAAGCATTGCGACTGACGGTAGTAGCATCATCAGCGCCTGCACGTTGGAAACCACCACCTTGATTACCGGTGTTAAACACGCGCGTAATAAGGTCAGGATTTTCTTCGGTAGTAAAAGGACCAACAATGTCTTTGTTCCATACATGGATAACACCATCATTGCTCACTGCATAAATACCAAAAATGGAACGTGGGTTGTTGGTTGAATTAATACTGTCGGAAATAACCAATCCTACAGCATTTTTTGCAGTAACTGCTGCTGCGTTAACTCTCCAATCCATTTCCATCCAATACAAATTGTCGAGCGATTCGGCGAGGTTCATTAATGGATTTCTTTGTGGTGTAGGAAAAGTAAGTTTTCCGCCGCGATTACCGCCGCCGCCACCTGTCAAATTTGCAACTCCGCCTGTCCACGCAAAAGTACCATTAGCACCATAAGGTGGATTGGTAATGTTATCAGCATTAGATTGATTGGTTACTTGAGCAAACCAGCCGGTAGGTACAGCCTCTGCGCTAAAAGTTTCGTTAATGTGATACCTGTTGTACGACTCTTGAGCATAAACCCCAACTGCCAGCAACATGAAAATGCTGAAAATAGTAAATGTTTTTTTCATGATAAAATGATTTTTAGTTTATTAAATTGTTTTTGTGTTTATTAAATAAAAAAATAATGGGCAAATATAAAAATTAAAAAATTAATAACAGCAAATTTATTAAAAAAAGAATTGTATTTTTTTGTTTAATTAACGATGAGAGAGAGAAAATGTGCTAATAAACAATGTGCTAATAAACAATGTGGCAATAAACAATTAAGAAATGAAGAAATTTAGGAATGAAGAAATGTACAAGGTAAACGGTACAAGGTGCACGAAAAGACTATTAATACAGTACAAGATGCGACACAGCAACATTAGCCCATCATTCTTGGTAAACCAAGCGGCAAGCCGATTAGCGAGGGTATTTCACGAAGCAATCCAAGATTACAAAGTACGCAGATTTTTTTTATTAACAATTAATATTTATTTTCTGCCGTTTTGCATGGGCGTTGCATGCAACGCCACTACGGGTAATACCGTGCGACCGGGGAAATCGGTAATTGTTGTGCTGCCGTTTTGTAGAGACGCGATTAATCGCGTCTCTATTGTGCGGGTTGCGGTTGTTTACCCCGAGTTACACTCGGGGTTATGCACAGGCAACTCCTACGGAGTTATTGTATTTTAGAGGGCAGCACTATTCTTTGTGTCTTCTTGCCTTTGTGTCTTTGTGTTCAAAAAATGTGTTTGTCTTTTTTTAGACAATTTGGGCGGTTTGGGGGCTGTTTTTTAATCATAGTAATCTTAAAAATCATATTAAAATCAAAGTTCAGACAAAAAACAGAACAAAGACAGATTAATGTAAAATGTAAAATGTAGAATGTAAAATGTAAAATGTAAAATGTAAAATGAAAAGACTACTAATTAAGTAACTTTTCAAACTATAAAATGCGCGAAAGGACGAAGGCACGAAAGCACGAAAAAGACTACTAATTCGGTAACTATTCAAACCATTCAAACTTTTCAAAAAATCTGCACTACGACTGTATTGTTACATCTCGGTTTAAAAATAAATAAAAAAAAATTAGTTTTTGTGGTTTTTTTTGAAAATTTATATTTTCTTTGTGCTTTGGAAAAACACAAACAAAGCAGTTTAACTTTAAATCGTTATAATACAATGAGAAACAAAACAGGAATGAAATTCATCCTTCCTTCTTTGTTGGTTGTGCTATTGGCATCTGTGCTGGTACAATGCAACGACGAAAAAGAAAAGTACTACGAGCGTCCCGATTGGCTCGAACAACCTATCTACCAAGTTTTGGAAGACAAGGGCAATTTTACCAATTATTTACAATGCGTTCAGCGCACCGAATACGAAAAAGTGCTTAAAGGTGCCGGTTATTACAGCGTTTTTGCTCCTAACGATGCTGCGTTTAAGCAGTATTTGCAGCAAAAAGGCTATCAGTCGGTTGCCGATATTCCGGAGGAGGATGTGAAACAATTAGTTGCCTATTCGATTGTTTACAATAAATGGACGGCAGAGCATTTGGGCGACAAAATGCTTGGCACGCTCTACGAACCGGGTGCTTACAAACGCAAAACTGCACTTTATGCATTGCCTTATCAGGATAGCGAGTACAATAATGCGTGGGTTTTTGATGGCACACAGAATGGTTTATCGTATTATACATCAACAAATAATTATCAGATACGTCTTGCAGAGCAAAATTACAAATACTTGCCTGTTTTTACAAATAATTACTTCAATTCATTCGACACACCACTCACAGCCGCCGATTACAAACTGTTTTATCCAAACTCCGAATACACAGGTTTCAATGTGCAAGCGGGCAGTATAGTTACAAGCAATATGGCAGCCGAAAATGGTATTGTTCACGAAGTTTCGAGCGTTAACGAGCCATTGCCGAATTTGGAAAAACTGCTGCAAAATCCCGAATACACGGTGTTCAAATCGTTGCTCGATAAATATAAGCAATATACCGCTTTGAGCATTTACAGCAACGAGATACTTGAATATTTCAAAAAAATACTTCCGGGCAAAAATATCGACGAAGTATATATGAAAACCTATACCGGCGGCAACCTTGCCTTTTCGCCGAATTGCGAAAACATAATCGACCCCGCTACCGGAAGTGTTAATTCCGAATCGTCGGGCAACACAATGTTTATTCCAAAAAACGATGTGTTGACAACTTACATACAGCAAAAACTCCTTAAATATTACAGTTCGACAGCCCAATTACCCGACGAAATAATTACAACGCTGCTCAATGCTCAAATGACCGAAGGGCTTGTGTGGTCGGGTTATTACAAGGGTAGTCAAAACTATACCGGCGAATATTTGAACGGACAGGGGACTTACGGCAACGAGTTTACTTCGGACGGAATTATCGACAAAAAAATAGCCAGCAACGGCTTTCTTTTCAGCATCGACCACGTTATTAAAAGTAGATTTTTTGAAACCGTGTACAGCGAAATTTTTGTTAATCCTGCCCATACATTGCTCAATCAAGCATATAAATCGTTCTTTATCAACGGTTTGCGCGAAGATATAATGAAATGTGTACTCAATGGAAATATCTCGGAACGCTATACTTTATTAAATTATCCGGATGAATTTCTTGCTGCCGACGGTTTCCGCTTTGATGCCATAAATCAGAATTTTGTTAACGATAATATGCCTTCTACTACCGGAACACCGGTCAACGCTCGCCTGCAACGTCTAATAAGAATGCATATTTTCCCCGGCATTGCCAACAATGAAGTAAATTCTGAAATTACAAGTTTTGATAATCTTCCGGCAATCAGCAATTACTCCGGTTGGAGGTTTATTAACACTTTGTCGGGCGATGTGGTACGGCATAAGAACAATCAGTTGCAGGCAGCCGGCAATATCGAGGACGATACTTACGCCACTTTAAGCCCGCTTGAAGGCGAATACAACAACGGACAGATTTTTAACGTTGACCGCTTGCTGGATTATGCTCCGCGCCAAACAGGAATTGACGACGCTCGCTTTAATGACCTTACTATTTGGCAGTATCTTTCACGCGCCCGTCAGCAAAACCCGAATATGAAAATGTTTATCGACTATTTGGAACGCAGCCTTAAAAATGGAGATTCCGACGACCTTGCAGGTATCAAACCCGATAATTATTATACCATATTAATACCTAATAATACGGCTATGAATCAGGCAGTTGCAGCCGGAGTAATTGTGGCACTCGACAAAATTACTGCATATGTTAAAGACTCGCTTGGCAACACCACTTCTACTGAGGATTTAGCAGGCACAGCCGAAAATTTGGCACAAATCACAAATTTTGTGAACTCGCATATTTTGCTCGGTGCCGCCTTGCCCGACGATGGTTTGCACTTTATTTATCCTGTAAATCCGGTATCGGTAAACAAGACATTGCTACCTACTCTGCTGAAAATAACCAACGAAAAACTTGAAATTACAAATGCGGCAACTCTTGTCGAAATTACAAAATCGTGGTCAGGAACGACAGCATCGCTAATAAATTTTGCGCCTCGTAATATAGTTAATCCAAGCGGTAAAACGGTTGTAACAGGAGGCTCGTCGGGTACAATGCGAATCCAAAGAGGAATAGTTGTCGGCTCGTCGATTCCAAACAATTTTCGTAGCAACCGTATTGCTTGTCGTGCTGTAATTCACGAGGTAAATCAATACTTTACATTTAAATTATCGAATCCTTGATAACACAAAATAAATAAAAATGAAATACTTATTTAACATAGGCAAAATTGTAGTATTATTGCTGATTTTGTGCCACCCCGTAGCAAATATGGCACAACAGCAAGCAAAAATATTGGTACGCGGAACAGTAGTTTCGGCTGAAGATAAACAGCCGGTTATTGGTGCCACCATTATGGAAACAAACGCCGATAATCGAGTTGTAGCAAGTGCTATTACCAATCTCGATGGAAATTTCAGCATCTACATTTCCGATAAAAAGAACAAACTTGTAATAAGTTACGTCGGATACAAAAAATATGAAATAACCATCGGCGAAAATACCGCAATAAAAGTAAGTTTACAAGAATCGAGCAGCCTGCAAGAAATAGTAGTAAGTGCCAAAGCCAAACAAAGCGTTGGAAATATGGATATTGAGGAGCGCGATATTTCGATGGCAATCAGCCGTTTGTCGTCCGAAGATATTGCCGATTTGCAAGTAGCCTCAATCGACGAGGCAATGCAGGGGCGAATGGCAGGCGTGGATATTGTAGCCAATGCCGGCGACCCGGGTAGCGGGATGTCAATCCGTATTCGCGGAATAACCTCACTTAATGGTGATAATCAACCTCTTATAGTTGTAGATGGAATTCCACTCGAAACATCAATCGGTGCAAACTTCGATTTAAGCACTGCCACGGAGGAAGAATTTTCGCAACTGCTCAACGTAGCACCAAGCGATATTAAAGAAATCGTAGTACTAAAAGATGCTGCCGCCAATGCTATTTGGGGGTCGAAGGCTGCAAACGGCGTACTGCAAATTACCACAATACGCGGTAGTATCGCTCCGCCCACAGTGTCGTTGCGTGTGGCGCAAAGTTACAAACCGATGCCAAGTTCAATTCCCCGCCTCAACGGTAATCAATATTCCACAATGCTCCTCGAATCGTTTCACAACGCCGGATTGGAATTTAACTTGCTCCAAAATCCTGAATTGGCTTACGACCCGAACAATCCTTATTATTATTACAACTATTCGCAAAATACCGATTGGGTTAATGCCGTCAGTCAAACAGGCTGGGTGCAGGACTACAACGTATCGGTAAGAGGTGGAAGTCAGAAAGTACGTTACTCATTTTCAGCAGGTTACTACGATGATAAGGGAAATACTATCGAAACAGGATTTCAACGTATAAACGCCCGTATGAACTTGGACTACGTGGTGTCCGACCGCCTGAGTTTCAAAGCAGATATGGCATATACTCACTCAACGACACAAAAAAATTATGTGCCAACAGGAAATGAAAATTCTGATGTCCGTTCACACGCATATACTAAAATGCCAAACCAAAGTATTTATCAATATGATGAATTTGGACATTTAACACCCAATTATTTTACTCCTGTGAACAACATTCAAGGAAATTATCCTTCGGTTTTCAATCCGTTAGCAATGGCTCTTGATGGGCGTTTCGACATAACGAGCGAAAGTATTTTACCAAAATTATCGCTTATTTATCGTCCTGCCGACGAATGGCGTTATACTTTCGATGTTTCGTTTCAAATATCAAACGACAAACGCAAAAAATTCCTGCCAATTTCGGCAACCGGACTTTCGCAAACCGATAACCGCGCCAATGCGACGTCGGATGCAGATGCTGAATCGTTTACAATTCAGACATTTAATAAATTATATTACACCCCAACAAAAGGAGTTTTTGCCGACAGTTACAAACATCGACTAATTACTTTGATAGGGTTAAATACTTACGACAGAACAAGTTATTCGTTTCAATCAGGAGCAAGCAATCTTGCAAATCCATTATTGCAAGACCCATCAATTCCTGCGCGAACATATCCCGAAGGTTTGGTTTTGCCTGCATCGGGCAGTGGACAGCAACGTACAATGGCAACTTATGTAAATGTAAATTATACCTTACTCGACCGCTACACCGTATATGGAAACTTAAACCTGAATGGCGATTCTCGATTTGGAAAAAATTACCGATTTGGACTTTTCCCTTCGCTATCGGCACGTTATCGCGTATCGGGCGAAGCGATTTTCAAAAATTGGAAATGGCTCGACGATTTTTCACTTCGCTATTCGTGGGGTATATCGGGTAAAGCACCAAGAGATGACTATTCGTTCTACAATCAATACAAAACTTACAGTTGGACTTATGCCGGCGAGACGGCAACCTATCCGTCGAATCTCGAATTGCGCGAACTGCGTTGGGAAAGTTCGCATCAATCCAACTACGGTATTAATTTTGTGGCTTTTGACTATAAACTCAATATCGAAGCCGAATATTATACCAGAAACACAAAAAATCAATTCCTCGACAATGTTACAATTCCGTCAAATTCAGGATTTTCGACTATGGATTTGAACTTTGGAACAATCGAAAATCGCGGTTGGGAAATAAGTGTGGCATACAATGTTTACAAAAACAAAGATTGGAATGTAAACCTTACTTTTAACCTTGCTCGAAACGAAAACCGTATTACCGAAATTTCGGAATACAAAGATATGTACTCAGGAACTTGGGATAAACAAGGCGATTACCTCAGCCGCGTAGAATTAGGGCAACCGGTAGGCTCGTTCTATGGCTATAAATATAATGGAGTTTTGCTTAACCTTGACCAAACAATTGCATTGGACAAAAAAGGAAATAAAATTTATTCCATCAACGAACAAGGTCAAACCGTGCCTGTGTACTTGCAATTTGGTTATCCCACAATTCAATATACTTTCCAGCCGGGAGATGCTCGCTACCAAGATATTAACAAGGATGGAAACATTAATTATCAGGATATTGTGTGGCTGGGCGACTATAATCCTTTGTTTACGGGCGGTATTACCCCTTCGATACGTTGGAAACAACTTACATTCAACACAGTATTCTTTTTCCGCTACGGCAACGATGTGATTAATATGACTCGGATGGAACTCGAAAATATGGCTGGTTACAACAATCAAAGTACGGCAGTACTTCGGCGTTGGCGGCACGATTACGACACCCCGACTGACGCACCCGCAGGACTTTTGCCACGTGCTATGTATGGCAGCAGCAATTGGAATTGGCTCGCCTCCGACCGCTTTGTGGAAGATGGCTCATTCCTGCGTTGGAAATCGCTAACTGTGCGCTACAACTTCAAACGGCAATGGCTTTCGCAATTTCATTTAACCGAATTGTATGTTTATGCAACTATAAATAATCTTGCTGTTTGGACAAATTATACCGGTCAAGATCCCGAAGTGGGATTAAGTGGCAGCAATCCGGGTAGAGATTACTCACGCGCCCCTGTACCAAAGACTTTTACGCTGGGAGCGAATGTATCTTTTTAATGGTTAATGATTAATGATTAATGGTTAATACTCAAATAGTCTTCATTGTCATAAAAATAGAATAAACAATAAACAATGTGCAAATGTGCAAATTAAGAAATTAAGAAATTAAGAAAATAAGAAAATAAGAAATGTAGAAATTAATCAAGAAGCACGTAAGCAGCCTGTCATTGCGAGTAGTGGATAAAAAAATTTAAATAAAAAGAAATGACGTAAATAAAAAAAATGCCTTTCTGCCTTTCTGTCTTCTTGTTTATTTATTAAGCGCAAGCGCTCTTTTATATG
>JAITXR010000417.1 GCA_031284665.1 Paludibacter sp. | reverse complement strand
TAAATAATTATAGTCCCAATTCTTTTAACAAACAGTGGATTTTACTTCCTCCAATACTGATTTGTATATGGTTCTTTGTGGATTCAAAAATATTTTTCAACACAAAAACATCTTTTATTTGTATTATTCTTTCATTACTACCTGTTTGGAAAATAGATACTCAAGATATTGTTTTTTCTACCTTTGCCA
Source organism: Paludibacter sp. (assembly GCA_031284665.1). Taxonomy (GTDB): domain Bacteria; phylum Bacteroidota; class Bacteroidia; order Bacteroidales; family Paludibacteraceae; genus JAITXR01. Next base: position 3,344 of record JAITXR010000417.1, on the reverse strand, counting down.
CTTTGCCATTGTCTGTAATAATAGTTATGTTCTTGGGTGGCAGACATTTGTGTGTAAAACTTGATGTTATGAGTTTTGATAAGCGTATTAGATGGCGTAAACTGATTGGTTGTATTGTGTTGCTACCTGCATTTTTAATATCAACATTTGTTTTTAACCCTATTTTACGAAGTTTCTTTTAATAATTAAAAAACATAGTTTAAAAATAAATTATTAATGCAAATCATACTAAAATCAAAGTGCAGGCAGATGGAAATGCAGGCATAGGAATTAATTAATAAATATAGTTTGCAGTTCAAAAAAAAAAACACTATTTTTGTGAAAAAATAATTTTTAAAATTATACTTGTAAAAAAATATATAATATGTTGGATTTTAAGGATTTAAAACGGAATCTAAAACGAAGTATCGAGGGATATAAAAAAATTAAACTTGCCATTTTAGGTGATACTGCGACTCAATTTGTAGCGCAAGCAATAAAGGGAATGGGTGTAGAATATAAATTAGATTTGGATGTTTTTGAGGCAGAATTTAATCAAATCGACCGGCAAATTCTCGACCCGTCGTCGGAACTTTATGAATTTAATGCCGAAATAACTCTTGTTTTCCAATCGAGCCACAAATTATTGCAAAAATTTAATAAAACTTCAGTTGCTGACCGTTCTTTGTTTGCCAAACATAATATATTGCATATCAAACAATTACTGTCAACTCTTCAAAATCGTACTCAGAGCAAAATTATTTTTTGTAATTTTACCGAAGAAGACGACCGCGTTTTTGGGCAATACGCCAACAAAACCGAGCAATCGTTCATATTTCAACTGCGGAAACTCAATTGTTTGCTTCAAGAACTCGCCACTCAAACTAACAATCTGTTTATCTGCGATTTAAGTACTGTTCAAAACAGCATTGGGCGCGATGTATTTTGGTCGCAATCGGTTTATATAAATACCGAAATGGTAGTAAGCATCGATGCTGTGCCGTACTTTGCGCAATCTGTTGTTCAAATTATTGCTGCTTTTACCGGAAATTTCAAAAAATGTATAGTTCTGGATTTGGACAACACGCTTTGGGGAGGAGTGATTGGCGACGATGGTCTGGACAATATCCAAATTGGGCAACTTGGTATAGGAAAGGCTTTTACCGAATTTCAGTACTGGGTAAAAAAATTACAACAACGCGGAATTATTGTTGCCATTTGCAGCAAAAATACCGAATCGATAGCAAAAGAAGTTTTTGAAAAACATCCCGATATGGTGCTGAAACTGAGCGACATAGCAGTTTTTATGGCAAATTGGGAAAACAAAGCCGACAATATTAATAAAATTCAACAAATACTAAATATTGGCTTTGACTCAATGGTTTTTGTTGACGATAACCCCTTTGAACGCAATATGGTACGCGAAAATATTCCGCAAATTTGTGTTCCCGAATTGCCCGACGACCCCGCGCTCTATCTCGATTATCTCTACTCGCTTAATTTGTTTGAAACAATATCGTATTCCAACGAAGATGCGCAACGCACCGAGCAATATCAGAAGGAATCGGAGCGTATTGTGTTTCAAGAATCGTTTGCCAACGAGGACGATTTTCTGAAAAGTCTAAATATGTTGTCGGATACAAAGCCGTTCGATTCATTTTCAATTCCACGTATTGCGCAACTTTCGCAACGCAGTAACCAATTCAATCTCAGGACTATACGTTATACCGAAGATGATGTTAAGCGCATCGCTCAATCGGATAAATATTTGACGGTTTCGTTTACTTTGGAAGATAAATTTGGTGATAATGGTTTGATTTGCGCCATAATTTTGGAAAAAGTTGATAAAAATACGTTATTTATTGACACTTGGTTTATGTCATGCCGAGTGTTGAAACGCGGAATGGAGGCATACACTCTAAATTCGATTGTTATGCTGGCAAAAGAAAACGGATTTTCGCAAATTGTGGGAGAATTTATTCCAACGGCAAAAAACGAAATGGTAAAAGACCATTATAAAAATTTGGGATTTACGCTCGATGGCGATTTGTGGAAACTCGATGTGAAAAATTACAAAACAAAAACAAATCATATAACAAAAAAATAAAATGGAAAAAACAGAAATTTTAATTCACGTTCAAACGATTTTTCGCGATATACTTGACAATGAAGATATTACGCTTGGTTACGAAACTACCGCCAACGATGTCGAAGAATGGGATTCGCTCACTCATATTCAGTTAATTGTGGCAATCGAAAAACATTTCAAAATCAAATTCACTTCAAAAGAAATTCTTTCGTGGAAAAATGTAGGCGAAATGTTGGATTGTATTAACAGTAAAGGTGTATGATTTTCACCGAAGGTCAAATATTTGAGCATATATTTGTAGTTTCGGACGAAATTTACAACGGTTTTGGCAGTCTTTTTAACGACCGCAATCCCTTGCATACCGACGAGGAATTTGCTCGAAATAAGGGCTTTCGCGGAGCAGTGATGTATGGCAATATTCTGAACGGTTTTTTGTCGTTTTTTATAGGCGAATTACTTCCCACAAAACACGTTATAATTCATTCTCAAGAAATTAACTACAAAAACGCCGTCTATATTAACGATAAATTAAACTTCAAAGCCACTGTGGAAGGAGTTTTTGAGTCGGTAAATGTAGTAGAATTTAAATATTCGTTCGTCAACGAAGACAAAAAAACTGTAGCAAAAGGAAAAATTTCAATAGGAATAATATGAATATTTTGATAACCGGCGGCGCATCGGGTTTGGGGCGCAGCATAACCGAGCGTTTCGCGCAAGAGCAAACAAATAAGGTATATTTTACCTTCAAAAATTCGCTGACAAATGCCATCGAAATAACAAAAAATTTCAGCAATAGCGAAGGCATTAAATGTGATTTCACAAATGCAAGCGACCTTGCGGCATTGTGCAAAAAAATATCCGAAATCGACTTGGATGTGCTGATAAATAATGCTTACAATTTAACGCCATTTGCTAATTTTCAAAAAAATCAGTCCGATACATTTTTGCAATCGTTCAAAAAAAATATTTTGCCTGTAATTGACATTACGCAGGCGGCAATTAACGTTTTTAGAGCAAAGAAAAGCGGCAGCATAATTACCATACTTACTTCTTATTTGCTGAATGTTCCCCCAAGCGGCTCGGCTGTGTATGTGGCGGATAAGGCTTATATTGAGCAACTTACAAAAGTTTGGGCAAGCGAAAATATACGTTATAACATTAGGTCAAATTCCGTTTCGCCATCGTTTATGCAAACGCCAATGACGGCTGATACCGACGAACGAATAATTGAACAAATGCAAAACGAACATCCGTTAAAACGCCTTTTAAATCCCGC
>JAITXR010000414.1 GCA_031284665.1 Paludibacter sp. | reverse complement strand
AGTTCTGCGGATGGCTCGCTTTCGTAGTTAAATTTATTAAAAGCAGTTACAACAAAAGTCATATTGCCGTCGAGGAGATGCGAAAAATCACGTAAGTTGATGCTGTTATCAGCCGCAAGAGTCAGTATATGCTCGGCTTTGTCGCATTTCCCTGCGCGTTTTCCCTTAAAAGCATAGACCACATAATACGACACTTGGCAACCTCCTTCGTCGTTCACCGCATTCCACGCAAGGTATGCATTTTTCCCGTCGCGAATTACTCGTAAGTTTTTCGGCTCCGCCGATGCGCAGGATACAATGTTTTTGTTCGATGGGCAAAGTGCCGGAAAGCGAAATCGTTTATTTCTCAAATTATCGTTCAATCCTTTTAAATTTCGTAGGAAACTATTTGTGTTATAAAACATTGTGCCTTTAATTTCGGGCAATCGACTGTTAAATTCCATCTGACGGACAATTTCATTTCCTTCGTTCCACGCTTTGCCCTGTGAGGCATTTCCCAAGCGGTAAACGCTCATTCCGATATACAAATTTGCATCGTAGCAATTTTTACTCCACCAGCGGGCAAGTGTAGCATAATCGGCGTTTTTTCGCCCGATTTCCCAGTAAAGTTGTGGAGTTACATAGTCAATCCAGCCGTTTTTGAGCCAAAGTAAAACATCGGCATATAGGTCGTCGTAGTTTTGCAGCGCATTAGTTTCGGAGCCACGAACATCGTTTTTTTTGTTGCGCCACACGCCAAAGGGCGATATTCCAAATTCAACCCAAGGTTTTATGGATTTTATTGTTCTGTTTAATTCGCTGATAATCAAGTTTACATTATTTCTTCTCCAATCGTCTTTTTGATTGCGCGAAAATCCTCGTGGAAAATTTTCAAAACTTTTTTGGTCTGGAAATTCCTTGCCTGCAACTTTGTATGGATAAAAATAATCATCAAAATGTATGGCATCAATGTCGTATCGCATCACAATATCTTCGACCACTTTATTGAGAAAAAGCCGAGTTTCGTCTAATCCCGGGTCAAAATAATATTCGCCATCATACTTTACAAAAAGTTCGGGTTTGGTCAAAAACAAGTGAGTATCGGCAAATTTTTTATTGTCTAATTTGTGGCTTGCCCGATAAGGATTAATCCACACGTGCAGTTCCATACAGCGTTGGTGTGCTTGCTCGATGGCGAATTGCAGCGGGTCGTAATAGGGCAGGGGTTGTGTGCCTTGACTACCGGTGAGCCACGCGCTCCACGGCTCGAGTGCCGAAGGATAAAAAGCATCGGCAGTGGGGCGAATTTGCAGTATTACGGTGTTTATATTGTTGAATTTGAATTGGTCTAAAATATAAAGCAATTCACTTTTTTGCTGTTCGGTGGTCAAATTTTTGCTCGACGGGAAATCAATATTTGCTACCGTAGCAATCCAGACGGCGCGCATCTCGGTTTTTGGCTGGGCAATGCAAATATTACACAGTAAAAATGTTATTATCAGAAATATATTGTGTTTCATTATAATTAATGTTTCATAGCGCGGTCAATACTTCGGCGGTCTTCCTTTTCTTTGAGCGACTGACGTTTATCGTAATTTTTTTTACCTCGTGCCAATCCTATTTCGAGTTTTGCCAATCCGCTGTCGTTAATAAAAAGTTTAGTAGGGATGATTGTCAAACCGGTTTCGCGGGTGGCGCGTTGCAGTTTGCGTAATTCGCGACGAGAGAGCAGTAATTTACGGTCGCGACGGGTTTCGTGATTGTTGTAAGTGCCAAAAGCGTACAGTGCGATGTGCATATTTTTCACCCACAATTCGTCGCTCGAAAACGTGCAGTAAGTATCCGACAGTCCGGCTTTACCTTGGCGAATTGATTTTATTTCGGTGCCAAAAAGTTGAATGCCGGCAGTATAACGTTCTTCTATTTCGTAATCGAAGTTCGCTCGTTTGTTTTTTATTATTACATTTGAACTTTGATGCATTTTTGTGAAAATATTTTAATAGATGACAAAAGTAATTATTTTTTTTGCTACAACAACCGTCAATTTCCTAAAAAACCTTATATTTGTTTTATATTAATAAAATCGTACAAAATATAATGGATGAAGATATAAAACTTTCGCTTGCAGGATTAAAATTTAATGCAAAAATAAGGGGTACTTATGCCTTGGAATTGAAAGAAATAAACGGTACTCGTATGATTTCGATTTTGATAGGCGAAAACGAGGCAAATTCTATCACAATGCGGCTCAATGATATTCGTCCTGCGCGCCCGCTTACTCACGATTTGATTGAGAATATATTATCCCGTTTGCAAGCCACGCTTGTGAAAGTTGTGATTTATGATTTGCAAAACGGAATATGCGTTTGTTATTTGTATTTTCTCAATAGCAAAGGCGATTTGGATTATGTTGATGCACGAATTTCGGATGCCGTAGCGATGGCTGTGCGTTGTAATATCCCAATTTTTATCAAAAAAAGTGTAATCGACCTTTTGGATAATTTGGCAAACAAAAAAAACAATAGTACTGATGATGGCTTGATTAATGTCGCTGATAAAACGCAAAGTGTTGATATGAATGATATTGACCTCAGCAAACTGTCGGACACGGAACTCAACGAGTTGCTGTTACGAGCAATCGAAGAGGAAAAATACGAAGTGGCGGCAAAAATTAGAGATGCTATTAATAGACAGTGATTAATGGTTAATGGTTAGTGGTTAATGTGCCAATATGCAAATAAACAATGAAGAAATTTAATTAGTGATTAACGATTAGTGATAAGTGATTAACTACTAATTCGGTAACTTTCTAATGTAAAATGTAAAATGTAAAATGAAAAAACTACTAATTAGGTAACTTCTATCTTCTATCTTCTATCTTCAAACTATTCAAACAATCAAACAATTATAATTTTTAAAACTTTTTTTTACAATGAACACAAAACTTAAACTAATCATTATGAACTTTATGCAATTTTTTGTATGGGGTGCATGGATGATGACTCTCGGCTCGTACGGCTTTGGCGAAAAGGGCTGGAATGGCGCAGAATTTGGCTTGGTATTTTCTACAATGGGCTTTGCGTCGCTTATTATGCCTACGCTTTTTGGAATTATTGCCGATAAATGGAACGCAAAATATGTTTATGCACTTGCACACTTGTTTTTTGGGCTGACAATGTGTTTTTTGCCTTTAATTAACGATGCAGCGCTGTTTTTCTGGGTGTTGCTGGTGGCAATGTGCTTTTATATGCCAACCCTTGCGCTCAACAATTCAATTGGTTTTGAAACACTAAAAAAAGAAGGGAAAGACACCACGAAAGATTTTCCGCCAATTCGCGTTTTTGGCACTATCGGCTTTATCGCTGCAATGTGGCTAACTAATTTAGTAACAAAAAAAGGCTTGATTTTCGATAATCCAAGCATTTCATATTCGTTTTATATTGCTGCTGTGGGAGCATTTCTGTTGTCGGCTTTTTCGTTCTCGTTTTTGCCTTCGATTAATAAAAAAGAAAAAACGCCGCTTGCAAATCAGTCGCTTATCGACAAACTTGGCTTACGTGCTTTTGTCCTTTTTAAGGAGAAAAAAATGGCTATTTTCTTCGTTTTCAGTTTATTGCTTGGCGGTGCGTTGCAACTTACCAATGCTTATGGTGATGTTTTTCTGTCCGATAAAATTATTTTTAACGAGGGCGGGCTTATCAATAAATTTTCGACAATCATTCTGTCGGTTTCGCAAATTTCCGAAACACTTTTTATCTTGGCAATACCATTTTTTATGCGCAAATTTGGGATAAAAAAAGTAATGTTAATCTCGATGTTAGCGTGGGTACTGCGTTTTGGTTTATTCGGCATAAGCGACAATTCGGCACTTGGTTTTATTCTCATAATTTCGTCGTGCATTATTTACGGAATGGCGTTCGATTTTTTCAA
>JAITXR010000214.1 GCA_031284665.1 Paludibacter sp. | reverse complement strand
ATCTAATTTTTACCTAATTTTCTTTACAAAACAAGCTCAGTAGCCGATAGATTTTTTTTATTTTAACCTTATTACCTTATTTGCAATATTCTTTAAGGTCGCATTCAGAGTACCTTGCACCCTGTACCTTAGCCTCACTCTCCTAAATTTTGCAACAAAAAAAGCCACCTTATCCTCAAAAGAAGATAATGCGACTTGGTTATGAAAATATATTTTATATCTTTTTGCCTTTTTATAAAGAGAGCGGGTGGGACTTACGTGTGTGTTTACACAAAAATTTGGATTTACCAACAGGTTGAGTGTTAATAAATCATAAAATTTTGCATTATTTACAGACAAACAATTCATTTGCAGTTTTTTTAAGTTTTCTCTATAAAACGATGCAAAAATATAAAAAGAAATCTAAATACAATTTTTTTTGCAGTTTTTTTTGACAAAATATGATGAAATTTTATAAATAGTAATGAAAAAAGAGCAAATAGCAAGAAAAAAGGACAAAAAACGAGGAACAAGTAGGGGCGTTGCATGCAACGCCCCTACAAACAATACCGTGCGACCGGATAAATCGGTTTATTGTAGAGACGTGGCAACACCGCGTCTCTACAAACCATCGTAAATTAAATGTAACAGGTTTTGTATAAATTCTTTTATACTTATAACAAAGAATCGCATCTCAAAAAAAATTAACCAATAAATATATTATTTTGAACTAAAAAGTGTGTATATTTGTCGAATAATTTAATAACTATCGGGACTTCAAAATTTGGAAACTATTAACTATCCACTATTAACTATTCAATTTTATGCAGCACGATATTGAAATAATGGCACCCGTAGGCTCGTGGGAAAGTTTGGCAGCGGCAATAAACGCCGGTGCCGATTCGGTGTATTTTGGCATCGAACATTTGAATATGCGCAGTCGGTCGAGCAGTAATTTCTCAACCGCCGACCTGTGCGAAATAGTGCGTCAATGCAACGAAAAGGATATTAAAACTTATCTTACCGTCAATACAGTTCTGTACGACAACGATTTAGAGTTAATGCGCGAAATTATCGACACGGCAAGCCACGCGGGGATTTCGGCAATTATCGCTGCCGATGTTGCTGCAATGATGTATGCCGCCAATGTGGGTGTCGAAGTTCATTTATCAACACAACTCAATATCTCAAACGTAGATGCATTGCGCTTTTACGCTCAATTTGCCGATGTGGTGGTGCTGGCTCGCGAACTGAATTTGGAGCAGGTAAAAAACATTTATCAAAGCATTGAGCAGGAACAGATTAAAGGCAAAAACGGGAAAACTATCCGCATCGAAATGTTTTGCCACGGGGCGTTGTGCATGGCGGTTTCGGGAAAATGTTATTTGAGTTTACACGAAAAAAATCTATCTGCCAATCGCGGAGTTTGTAACCAAATTTGCCGCCGAGCATATACTGTGCAGGACAAGGATTCGGAAATTGAACTTGAAATCGACAACGAATATATTATGTCGCCCAAGGACTTAAAAACCATTCATTTCCTGAATAAAATGCTTGATGCCGGTGTTCGTGTTTTCAAAATTGAGGGCAGAGCGCGCGGTGCCGAATATGTAAAAACGGTTGTGGAATGTTACAAAGAGGCGGTAAATGCGTATTTGGCGGGCGATTTTACTGCCGAAAAAATTGCGGTTTGGGATGCTCGTTTAGCCCGTGTTTTTAATCGCGGATTTTGGGATGGATATTATCTGGGGCAACGGCTGGGCGAGTGGAACGAACATTATGGCTCGGCTGCCACGCACCGAAAAGTTTACATTGGCACGGTAACAAACTATTTTCACAAAATTGGCGTTGCCGAAATTCATTTGGAAACACAAGAACTGTCGGTAGGCGACGAAATTTTAATAATCGGCGCAACTACCGGTGCTTACGAAGATACTATTGACGAGATGCGGGTCGATTTAGCCACTGTCCACACAGCCCGAAAAGGCGATTATCTATCAATAAAAACCAAAGATGTTGTCCGCCGAAACGATAAAGTCTTTAGAATAATGGTTAATGGTTAATGTGCCAATAAACAATGTGCCAATAAACAATCCCGATAAATCGGGACAAGTTGTGGCAATGTGCAAATTAAGAATTTAAGAAATTTAGGAATGAAGAACGGTACAAGGTGCACGGTGCGGGCAACACAACCACAATCCGTCATTGCTTATTTGTCTGAACTGTGATTTTAATATGATTTTTAAGATTACTATGATTAAGAAACGGATTGAATTTGTGTGTTCCGAAATTTCCCGTAGGGAATATATATCAATAGCAAACGCAACACCATAAACCCTAATTCTCCGTAGGAGATACACACAAAAAAAAACGTGAAAGCACTACGAGCTTTTGTGTGTGGTGTGGAATCTCATTTTCTATTGATATGCAAGTCCTTCGGACTATGAAAAATTAGAACGCAAAAAAATAACCAATATATTACATTTTTTACACTCAACCTGTTAGAGTTAATGCCAAACAACGAGAAAACAAAATAATGATTAACAATTAACTTACAAATTAGGAGTCTTTTCGTTTACCGTTTACCGTTTCTCCACTCTCCACTAATTTCAATTTTATGAACAATAAAAAATCCGCAGAAGCATCGCTCGAAAACCAAAAATCACTCAATTTTTTGCTTGGTTTAGTGCTTGTTTTGTCGCTAATTTACATTGTTTTGGAATGGTCGGACAAGGATGTGAAAATTTACGATAAACCCCAAATCGTATTTGAGGACAACACAGATATGGATATTATCCAAAATTTTCAGGATATAATGTTTAGTTTGCCGCCCGAAGATATTGAGCCTGAAGCATCTGCTGTTATTGAGGAAATCGATATTGTAACAAACAGCGTCGAAGTAGCCGAAATAAATTTTCAGCCCAACGAAAGCGAACTGTTAATTGACGATACGTCGTTTGCTGAGGATGTTTTGCCGGATAATGAGTTACAGGAAGATAATATTTTTCATTTTGTGGACAAAATGCCAATGTTCGTGGGAGGCGAGGCGGCGTTAATGAGGTGGCTAAACGACAATATTCAATACCCCGCCAATGCGCAAATATATGGTATTCAGGGAAAAGTAATCTGTCAATTTATTGTAAACCGCGA
>JAITXR010000407.1 GCA_031284665.1 Paludibacter sp. | reverse complement strand
TTACGTTCCAATGAAAAAAATACTTCTTTCAATTTTTGTAATAATAGCATTAATTTCCTGTAATTCAGGCACATTCAAGATTAATGGCACAATTACTAATGCCGAAAACGAAATCCTGTATTTTGAAAATGTAGGATTATTGCGCATTGCAGTTCTGGATTCGGTAAAACTTAAAGCCGACGGACATTTCTCATTCAAACAAAAAAGTCCTGAATATCCTGATTTTTACCGCTTAAGAGTTGGAAAAAAAACTATGGATTTGGCTATTGACTCCATCGAAAGTGTTACTGTTACTGCCGATGCCCAAACTCCAATTTGCGATTACGCTATCGAAAATTCTCCCGTCAGCGAACAAATTAGAACATTGCGCTGCTCGGCGATTGAATTACAGAAAAAAATAAATTCTGCTAATGGCAAATTCGATTCTATCCTTGTAGATGTCGAAACTCACAAAACATTTGCAAGGCGCATTATTATCGAAAATCCTCGCTCGTTGGCTGCATATTATGCTATATATCAAACAATTAATGGCGCATACATTTTTTCGCCTTATTCCAAAGACGATAAAAAATATTGTGCTGCGGTGGCAACATCTTTCAATACTTTTATGCCAAAATACTTGCGTTCAAAAAATCTTTATTCGTTGGTGATGGATGCAATCAACAGCGAGCGAAACGAACGAAAATCACAAGCATTGCAGCAAATAATTGACAATGAGGCTATTGGATATTTTGACATTGAATTGCCCGACCGCAGCGAAACTCTTCGCAAACTTTCGACTTTTGAAGGCAAAGTAATTTTACTCGATTTTTCGGCTTATCAAATGGAGAATAGCATTGACTATATTTTTGCTCTGCGCGAACTTTACAATACTTATCACGCCAAAGGATTTGAAATATATCAAGTGTCGCTCGACAACAATAAATTTCTTTGGCAGCAGGCTACCGAGAATATTCCTTGGGTTTCGGTGCGCGGCGAGGATGGTGCAAACAACCAATACGCAAAAGCATACAACGTGCAAACTATCCCCACAACTTATATCATCAGCCGCAAAGGCGAAATCGTAGCGCGCGAAAACGACTTTGCAAAACTGAAAAAACTTATTTCGGAAAATCTTAAATAATGCATCGCTATATAAAACAGGCAGCCAAAAATATTGGTTTCGATGCCTGCAAAATAGCGCAGGCAGATTATTTGAGCGAGGATGCGGCGTTTTTTCAACGATGGCTCGCCGAAGGGAAGCAGGGCGAAATGCACTATCTTGAACGCAATGCCGAGAAACGCTACAACCCGCAAGTGCTGGTGCCGGGGTGTAAATCGGTGGTGGTGGTGCTAATGAATTATTTTACACAAATTGAATTTCCGACAAACTCCCCAAAACTTGCGCTATATGCTTGTCCTGCTGTGGATTATCACACAGTAATTAAGCAAAAATTATCCGAACTCGAAACCGCAGTTATAGAAAAATACGGAAAACAAATTGTTAATCCCGATTGTCAGCATATTTTTGTTGATTCGGCTCCGGTTTTAGAACGGCGTTGGGCTGAGCGTGCCGGACTTGGCTGGATAGGGCGAAATAAACAGTTGATTGCCAGCGAATTGGGAAGTTATTGTTTCGTCGGAATTTTGCTCTTAAACGCGGAAACCACATACGATACTCCTGTGAGAAATGCTTGCGGACGTTGCCGTAAATGTATTGATGCCTGCCCTACAAAAGCATTTAGCGATAGCGGTTTTGATGCTCGCAGATGTATTTCGTATCAAAATATTGAAAAAAAAGGAACAATCGACAGTGATATGCAGACATTGCTCAATTCATATATAGCGGGATGCGATATTTGCGCAAAAGTTTGTCCTTGGAATAAAAAATGGGCAAAAACTCACAATCATCCTGAATTGGCAGCAAACAGCGAATTAGCGGATTGGAATGTGAAAAGTTGGGAAAATCTAACTGAAAAGCAGTATAATAACATATTTGCAAAATCAGCATTATCGCGTTTAGGTTTTAGTAAATTGAAAGAAAATATTCAATTAGTGGTAGATTCTAAATTAAAACAAATTAAAACGTAACAGGTTTTCAAAACGTGTTACGTTTAGAGGTCAGTTAATCATTTATCATTATTTTTTGTGTCTTCTTGCCTTCGTGTTCAAAAAATGTCTTTGCCTTTTTGTCTGAACTTTGATTTTAATAAGATTAAATGATTACTATGATTAAGAAACGGATTGAACTTATGCAGCCCGTTCTTCATTAACCATTTATCATTTACCATTAATCATTGTTTCTGGATTGCTTCAGGGAATACCCTCGCAATGATGGGCGAAGGTTACTGTATCCCACATCTTATCTTGTTAATCTTCTAATCCTGTAAATCCTGATTCAGATAAATGTGCAAAACTAACTCTAACAGGGTTTACACCATCTGTTATGGTTTGCTGTGTAGTGTATTGGCGGCTATGTGTTCCGTCATTATTTCGCATCAAAGTATTTTGCATTTTTGTTGGCAAAATACAATCCACAAACTGAGGCTGCGGGCTGCATTGCAAAAGTTTCGGTAAGTGTAACGTCTGTATGTGTTTCGGCATTGAGCAAATCGAATATCTTACGTTTTTCGCTATGGTCGGGATATACGGGATAGCCCACCGCCGGACGGATGCCTTTGTGCTGAAAGCCCCAAAATTGCTTGCGGATTTTTGCGTGCAAATATTCCGATGTTGCCTCCGCTATTCTGTCGTTAAGTGCTTGGAGCAGAATGTAATTATAATCGTCGCCAATGCGTTTGTAATTCTCGGCAAGTGCATTGGCAGCAGTGCCTGCCGTTGCCACAAAACAGCCGATAAAATCGCATAATCCACTGCTGACTGGTGCAATAAAATCGGCAAGCGACAAATTGTTTTCGCCTGCGGGTTTCACTGTTGTGGCGCGCTGCGTGTGCAAACGACAAATTTCTTTTTTGCGCTCCGCATTGTCGTACAAAATAATTTCTTCGTTATCAGAATTTGCAGCAAAAATACCAATAACTGCTTGTGCGTGAATTAGGTTTTGTGCAATAATTTTGTCTAATAAATTTACGCTTTCGGCTTTAATTTTTTCCTGTTCTTCCGCATTTGTGCTAATTCCGAAAGCGTGATACAATTCTTTCCAATTAATCAGCGGAATTAATTCTTGTAAAGCAATATCTTCAAACGCATTAATTCCTAACGTTTTAGCGGCAAAAATTTGTTCTTTACTCCAATCAATTTTCAACTTATTGTTTCGCGCCTGTTCGATGCTTAATCGGTTTTTTGATTTTTGCTCTTCTTGATATTTTTCACTTAACTTTTTATATTCAACGTTTATTTTTGCGAGATAATTGGTTTTAAGTTCGGGCGTCAGCAAGTTTTTTACTACATCCACGCTGCGCGACGCATCTTTTACGTACACCACGCCATTGTCGTATCGCGGCGCAAGTGCCACAGCGGTATGCAGTTTGCCGGTAGCCGCACCGCCAATTATAATTGGGATTGTGAGATTACTGTTTTTTATTTCATCAATAGTTCGCGCCATTTCGTCGAGCGAAGGAGTTATCAGTCCGCAAAGCCCGATTACATCAACATTTTCGGCTATGGCGCTGTCGATAATTTTTTTTATTGGCACCATTACTCCTAAATCAATTACCGTACAGCCGCTACACGACAGCACAATGCCTACTATATTTTTGCCAATATCGTGCACATCGCCTTTGACGGTGGCAAGCAGAATTTTTTTTGTGCTTTGATTTTCCGGTTTCGACAATTTTTCTTGTTCAATCAGCGGCTCAAGATACGACACGGCTTTTTTCATCACCCGCGCACTTTTTATCACTTGCGGCAAAAACATTTTTCCTTCGCTAAAAAGGTCGCCAACAGTGTTCATCGCCTGCATCAGCGGCTGCTCAATAATTTGTATTGGCGACGAATATTGCAACAAAAGTTTATCTAAAACGATTTCAATATTATCGCTAATTCCTTTTATCAAAGCGTATTTAAGTTGTTCGTCAGCCGAGCGATTGTCGATAATTTCGGTGGTTTCGGGTGATTTTTCGTTGCCCGATTGCAAAAATTTTTGGCTGTATTCGAGCAGTTGTTCAGTGGCAGAATTGTGTTTATTAAGCACCACGTTTTCGACCAAAGTCAGAAATTCAGGCTCTATCTCGCTATAAACCTGCAACATACCGGCATTCACAATTCCCATATCCATCCCCGCCGCAATAGCGTGATACAAAAAAACGGAATGAATTGCCTCGCGAATTTTATCGTTTCCACGATACGCAAACGACAAATTGCTTACTCCGCCACTAATTTTAACGTATGGCAAATTTTGTTTTATCCATTTGCAGCAATTAATAAAATCAAGCGCATAGCCGTTATGTTCTTCCATTCCGGTTGAAATTGCAAGAATATTTGGGTCGATAATAATATTTTGCGGTGGGAAATTAATTTTTTGAGTCAGCAAATCGTAGGCGCGACGGGCGACGGCTATTTTGCGGTCGTAAGTGTCGGCTTGTCCGTTTTCGTCAAAAAGCATTACGACTGCCGCTGCGCCAAATTTGTTAATATATTGTGCTCGCGCCAGAAATTCGCTTTCGCCTTCTTTTAGATTTATCGAATTTACTATTGATTTACCTTGCGCGCATTTCAATCCGGCGCAAATTACGTCCCATTTCGACGAGTCAATCATTACCGGCACTTTTGCAATATTTGGGTCTCCGGCAAGCATATTCAAAAAATCGGTCATTGCCTGCTCCGAATCAATCATTGCATCGTCCATACAAATATCTATTATCTGCGCTCCGTCGTCTATTTGCTGCCGTGCTACCGACAATGCTTCCTCGTATTGACGGTCTTTTATCAGACGGGCAAATTTCTTTGAGCCTGCCACATTTGTACGTTCGCCGATGTTAACAAAATTGCTGAATGGCGTAAGTTTTACAGTTTCCAAACCACTAAATGCAGTCAAAATATCCTGCTCAATCAATCGTCGCGGAGGATATTTTTTTACTCGTTCGGCAATCGCTTTAATATGTTCGGGAGTGCTGCCACAGCAACCGCCAACTATATTTATCCACGAAAATTTCAACATTTGCTCCACTTTGTCAGCCATTTCGACGGGCGACATTGAGTAATTTCCAAACTGGTCGGGCAGTCCGGCGTTGGGATAAATGCAGATATTAAATTTTGAAATTCGCGCCAATTCCTCCACGTATGGCATCATTTCGCTTGCGCCAAAACCACAATTTAACCCGATTGACAATAAGTTAAGATGCGAAAATGTTGTATAAAAAGCATCCAAAGTTTGCCCTGTAAGCGACCGCCCACTCGAATCGCTAATGGCGAGCGAAAGCATCACGGGAATGGACAGTGAATTTTGCGAACAGTAATCCTGAATTGCAACTGTGGCGGCTTTCGCATTGAGTGTATCAAAAATTGTTTCGACCAACAGAATATCAACGCCGCCATCAACCAAGCCTTTAACTTGTTCAAAATAAGCATCGTACAAAGTGTCGAAAGTAAGATTGCGATAACCCGGATTTGAAACATCGGGCGAAATGGAAAGCGATTTATTTGTCGGTCCGATAGAGCCGGCAACAAAACGTGGTTTTTGCGCTGTGGAAAATTCATCTGCTGCCTTGCGTGCTAATGTTGCCGCTGCTTTGTTGATTTGGTATGCAAATTTTTCGGCTTTGTAGTCGGCAAGCGATACTGCATTGGCGTTCAAAGTATTGGTTTCGATAATATCTGCGCCTGCCTGTAAATATGCTTTGTGAATATCGCTAATTGCCTGAGGTTGAGTGAGTACCAAAATATCGTTATTGCCTTTTAGTTCAACATCCCAATCGGCAAACTGCAAAGCGCGAAAATCACTTTCGGCGAAATTATATTGTTGAATCATTGTACCCATCGCGCCATCGAGTACAAGTATTTGTTTTTCTAATAAATTGCGCATAATAATTAAGATGTGAGACTGTGAAATATGAGTATTGAGTAGCAAGTAAGTAATGTAAAATGTAAAATGTAAAATGGCACAAGATACAATCTTTCAATCATTTACAAAATATGTAATGTAACATTATTTTATTCTTATTACTTATCAAGTTAAGTCCGCATAATGTTCATTAATTTTTACACGCAAATCTGAAAATGCATCTTTTACCGAATATGTTTTACTTTTGGGTTTTGGCTCAATAAAACGCACAATTTCAGGATATTTGTTCAATTGGTTAATAAGCATACGTTCTATAGAATTTCGGTATTAATAATTGCTATTGTTTCTCTACAAATAAAATTTATTTTTTCTGCAAATATACACTTTTTATTTCAAAAAAACAACCCGCCCAACGAATAGTTTTTTTCGTTGGGCGGGAAAATTTTGTAAACGTATTAGGTCTTAAAAAACCTAACTCGTTTTGTTTTTATTAGTTGAAAATATAACGAACTCCTATTTGCAGGCTCCAGCATTGAGAATTGTTTATATATGGAGAATATGTTTCGGTTGGATACTCACCACTAACTTTTATTGTTGAAAAACTTGGAACATTGTTAGCATCTTTACCATCATATTTCAAAATTTTCCCGTAATTGCTTGCTGCCATATTTTTATTTACACCCCAATTTGAATTGATTAAGTTACCTATATTCAACACATCGAGGCTAACTTGAATTGTATTTTTTGTTTTACCTGCATTAAAAGAGTAACCTTGAACAAAACGCAAGTCAAGTTTGTGGACTAAACCCGGACGAGCAGCATAAGATTCAGCATACTGACCTTTGTGTGAACTCAAATAACTATCTTGTTCCATAAATTTAAAGAAAGCATCC